>JAZQZO010000244.1:0-11028 GCA_045634065.1 Acutalibacteraceae bacterium | reverse complement strand
GGTGAAGACTGCCGTGAAGGTCTTGTTGCTGTTATCTCAGTTAAGCTTACAGAGGCACAGTTTGAGGGTCAGACTAAGGGTAAGCTTGGTAACACAGAAATAACAAAGCTTGTAAGTAACACAGTTTATAATAAGCTCTCAGACTTCTTTGAAGAGAATCCTCAGATTGCAAAGACTATCGTATCAAAGTCTCTTGATGCTTCAAGAGCAAGAGAAGCTGCAAGACGTGCAAGAGAAGCTGCAAGAAGAAAGTCACCTCTTGAAAGCAACTCACTTCCCGGTAAACTTGCTGACTGTACTGAAAAAGATCCCTCAAAGACAGAAATTTATATCGTAGAGGGTGATTCAGCGGGTGGTTCAGCTAAAGAAGGCCGTGACAGAACAATTCAGGCTATTCTTCCTCTTTGGGGTAAGATGCTCAACGTTGAAAAGTCAAGACCTGATAAGGTTATCTCAAATGAAAAGCTTCTCCCTGTTGTAACAGCTCTCGGTGCAGGCTTCAATGAAGATTTCGATGTTGAAAAGCTCAGATATCACAAAGTTGTTATTATGGCCGATGCCGACGTCGATGGTGCTCACATCAGAACACTTCTTCTTACATTCTTCTTCAGATATATGAGACCTCTTATTGATGGCGGCTTTGTATATATCGCTCAGCCTCCTCTTTATAAGCTCAGCAAGGGTAAGCGTCACGAATATGCTTATTCAGATGAAGAAAGAGATAGAATAATGGTAGAAATGCCCGGTGCTGATATTCAGCGTTATAAAGGTCTTGCTGAAATGGACCCTGAACAGCTCTGGGAAACAACAATGAATCCGGCAAACAGAATTATGCTTCGTGTTACTCTTGAAGATGCTATTGCTGCAGACGAAACCTTCTCAATTCTTATGGGTGACAAGGTTGAACCACGCCGTGAATTCATTGAAAAGAACGCTAAGTACGTTCAAAATCTTGACGTATAATCAGCATAAAAGTATTTATAAGGATTTGATAATAAAATGACACCCTACGGAATAGTTTACAGGGATAATCCATATGCTCTGCAAAAGTCAGTAGAGATATGGCAAAAAAAATTCGGTGTTTTTAATCTTCCTGTATTTTTGAAAATCGGCGGTATATCTGCTGTAATACTTCTTGCGATTAATCTTTTATTGGGATATTTATCAGACCAAGGAATAATTTCCTATATATTAACATTTGTATTTATGATAATTTTTGTTTTTGTGCTGATTTATATGACAATAAATAATACTTATGTAAAGCAAATGGCTCTTGCAAATACTCAGAAAGAGGACAAGCAGATTGTTCTTTATGAAGACCGACTCGAATTCGGTACAGGCTATACAAGAGCAACTTACTACTATAGTGATATCATTTTTTGCAGTGAAGAATCAGATATTATTACTATAATTGCCGATAATGCCGCAATGCCTTTTTCGGTACAGAAAAATAGTGTATCAAAAGGCTCATATGATGAATTTTCATTTATTCTCAGAAAATATATGGGCGGTAAATATCAATATATGGGAGGTAAAGGTTAATGAAATACTTTTCACTTTCATATATGCTCTCTGAAAAAGATTACAGCGAATACGAGAAAATAGTTTTTAAAGGCTCATTTATAATGTCTTTTAAAAGAATGATTATACCTTTTATTCTTATTATTTGTATGTATATCTTCGTAGATAGTCTTTTACTTATTTCAATTCTCAGTTGCTTTGCAGTTCAACTTGTGATTCCTCAGCTTATAAACAGAGAGTTTTCTCACAAAACAAGAAGAAACTCAAAGCTTCTCAAAAGAATAATGACAGTAGATTTTTATGATAATCATATTGTTGTAAGCTATGAGGGTAATGAGCAGGTAAAAAGCTACAGTGAAAAGCACTACGGATTTCAAATGGTACAGAATGTTCTCGAAAGCAGAGAAAATGTATATTTCGCATTTAAAGACAATAGTTTGCTTATTATTCCGAAAGCTGTTCTTGATAATGAAAGATACACAATGATAAGTAACCTTATAGAAAATCTCTTTAAAAATAAATATCAGAGACTCTCAAATTGACATATAACCTATAAAAGATGGTGATTAAATGGAAAATTTAAATTACGAAAATCAAACAATTATTGATGTTGACCTGAACAGAGAAATGAGAAAGTCATTCCTTGACTACTCAATGTCTGTTATCACTTCCCGTGCTCTTCCTGATGTAAGAGACGGTCTGAAGCCTCTTCACACACGTATTCTTTATACTATGCACGAAAACGGACTTTATCCCGAAAAGGCATACCGTAAATGCGCCGACACAGTAGGTTCTGTACTCGGTTCATATCATCGTCACGGTGACGCATCTGTTTATGATGCTATGGTTCGTCTTGCGCAGAAATTCTCAACAAGATATATTCTCGTTGACGGTCACGGTAACTTCGGTTCAGTAGACGGTGACCCACCTGCTGCTTACCGTTATACTGAAAGTAAAATGAGCAAGGTATCAATGGAAATGCTCACAGATATCGACAAGGATACTGTTGACTTTGCTCCTAACTATGACGACCGTCTTAAAGAACCTACCGTACTTCCCTCCCGTTTTCCAAATATTCTTGTAAACGGTTCAACAGGTATCGCTGTTGGTATGGCTACAAACATACCTCCTCACAATTTAGGTGAAGTTATCGACGGTATGTGCTATTACATCGACAATCCTGATGCATCTCTCGATGAACTTATGCAGCACATCAAGGGTCCAGACTTCCCAACAGCAGGTATTGTTATGGGTCGTTCAGGTATAAGAGCTGCTTACGGTACCGGTAGAGGAAAGATTGTAGTTCGTGCAAGAACTGAAATTTTGGAAGGCAAGAACGGCAGATTTCAGATAGTTGTGTCTGAGCTACCTTATCAGGTTAACAAACGCAGACTTATCGAATCAATTGCAGATTTAGTTAAAGATAAGAAAATTGAAGGTATTGCTGATATCAACGACTACTCCAACAGAGAGGGTATGCGTATGGTTGTTGATCTTAAACGCGATGCTAATCCTCAGGTTGTACTTAATCAGCTCTTCTCATATACACAGCTTCAGATTTCTTACGGTATTATTCTTCTTGCTCTTGTAAATGGCGAGCCTAAGATTCTTACTCTTACACAGATTCTTGACCACTACATAGCTCATCAGAAAGAAGTTATTGTAAGAAGAACAAGATATGATCTTAAGAAAGCTCAGGAAAGAGCTCATATTTTAGAAGGTCTTATGACTGCTCTTGACTTCATTGATGAAGTTATCGCAATTCTTCGCCGTTCAAAAGATCAGAGCGAAGGTAAGCAGGCTCTTATTGACCGTTTCGGTCTTACAGAAGTTCAGGCTGATGCTATCGTTAAGATGAGACTCGGTCAGCTCACAGGTCTTGAAAGAACAAAGATTGAAGACGAACTCGGCGCTCTCAAAATTAAAATTGCAGAATATACTGAAATTCTCGGCTCAGAAGCTAAGGTACTTGAAATTGTCAAGGAAGAAGCTATGGTTATCAGAGATAAGTTCTCGGATGACAGAAGAACTGAAATTGCAGCAGTCAGCGGTGATGTTGATATTGAAGATCTTATTCCGGAAGAAGAATGTGTGTACACTCTTACAACTCTCGGTTACATCAAGCGTCAGCCTGTTGAAGTTTATTCACTTCAGAACAGAGGCGGTCGTGGTGTTAAGGGTATGACAAGAAGAGAAGAAGACGTTGCAGAAACAATGTTCACCTGCTCAAGCCACGACTTCATTATGTTCTTCACAACTAAGGGCAAGACATACAGACTCAAGGGTTATGAGATTCCCGAGGGCAGCAAACAGTCTAAGGGTATGAATGTAGTAAATCTTCTTCCCCTTGAAGCTGATGAAAAGGTAAGCTCAATGATCAGAGTACCCGACTTCGGCGGTGAAGATATCAAGTATCTCTGTATGGTTACCAAAAAAGGTATTATTAAGAGAACCGATCTCGAACAGTATAAGAATATCCGTAAGAGCGGTATTATTGCTATCAACCTTGACGAAGATGACGAACTCGCCTGGGTACGTCTCACCGACGGTAATGATGATATTCTTGTCGCTACAAGAGGCGGTATGAGTATCCGCTTCAATGAAAATGATTGCCGACCCATCGGTAGAACTGCCCGTGGTGTCAAGGCAATTGAACTTAAAGAAAATGATGAAGTTGTGGGTATGTGCGTAATTCCTGAAAATCAGGATGACAGCAAGAAGATTCTCACAGTTTCAGAGACAGGTCTCGGCAGACTCAGTAATCACGACGAATACCGTGTTCAGACAAGAGCAGGTAAGGGTGTTCTCAACTACCACACCGAAAAATACGGTGAGGTTGCTCCAGTGCTTCTTGTTGGTGATGACAACGATATAATTCTTATTTCTTCTGATGGTATTATTATCCGTATCAAAGCTTCTCAGATTAACACTGTTTCACGTACTTCAAAGGGTGTTCGTGTTATGAGAGTCAGCGAAGGCGAAAAGCTTGTTTCCGCTACAGCTGTTTCTTCAAGTGATGATGAAGAAACTACTGAAATTGCTACTGAAGAAGAAACTGAAACTCAGGAATAAAAAAATGGAAAGCCGATTTTTAAACTTTATTTGAAGATAAAGATGATAATAAAAATTGGCTTTCACAGCTTTTTAAAAAATTGAAAGAAGTGAAATAATGAGCGTTAAGGATAAAAACAAAGAAAAAGTAAATCCCGTCTCGGCATTTCTTTGGAAAAATAAAAAAAGAAGAGCTAAAAATATTTATTTTCTTCTTGTTATATTTCTTTGCACCGTAACTGTTGCAATGGGATATATAACCGAAAAACTTGATCTTATGGCTACAGGTGATGATTCTGTAATTTCAGGTAATCAGAATGGTGTAACAAGTGAGATTATTTTTGAAGAAGAAGACCTGGAAATGATGCAGGCTATTGACTCTGCAGGTTCACTCAATGATTTTCTTTATCAGTGGGCAAATAACGGCGGTGAACTTTATTCAAGCAAGAATGTAATTAATGTTCTTCTTGTTGGTCTTGATTCAAAAGATGCACTCAAATACGGCGGCAGATCTGACTCGCTGATACTGGTGTCACTTAATAAGAAGACAGAAAAAATCAGTATGTGTTCTTTCTTCCGTGATTCCTGGTGTCATATGAACCTTGCAGGTAAAGACAGCTATTCAAAAATTAATTCTTCATATCTCTATGGCGGTCCCGATGCTCTTATTGATACTATCGAGAAAAACTTCAAGATAGATATTGACTATTATGTGGCTGTAGACTTTTCATCATTCAGAGATATTATTGATGCTCTCGGTGGTATTACTGTCGAAATTCAGGATTATGAGGCGGCTTATATTAACAGAACTAACCCTGACTTTCATATAGAAGCAGGTCCTGCTGTTAAACTCACAGGTAGACAGGCTCTGGTTTTTGCCAGAATCAGAAAGAGTGACTATGACAGCGACGTCAGTCGTACCAGAAGACAAAGACAGGTTATAACATCACTTATTCAGAGTGCTAAGAATGCGTCGCTCAGTCAGCTTAATAACACACTTGATGCACTTTTTGCTTATGTTAAGACTGACCTTACAAAGTCTCAGATTTTATCTTATGCAGCTCAGGCACTTGCCAAGGGCTGGATTAACTATGAAATTAAGCAATTCACTTTAAGTGATAGTGAAATTTTTAAAACAGGTTATGTCGGAAGTGCTGCAGTTGTGTTTATGGATTATCCTTTGGCAGCACAAAAAGTACAGACTGAGATTTATGGAGAAAGTAATATAGTACTCGACGAAAACAGAGCTAAAGTTTTTGATTTTGCTACAAGATTGGATTAATTAAAGAGGTTTATCAATATGGAAATTAAGATGGAAATTGGTACAGTACACGAAATAAATGTAACTGTGGATGAAAATATGACAGCCGCAAGTATGAAAAGCGGTAATCTTCAGGTCCTTGCAACACCTTATATGATTGCGCTTATGGAGCAGGCTTCAGCTGAACTTTGTCAGAAATTTTTACCTGACGGCATTTCAAGTGTAGGTACTATGGTCAACATTCAGCATCTTGCAGCGACAAGTCTCGGTGCACCTGTTCGTGCTGTTGCTACGCTCACAGATTTTGACGGAAGAAAAGCAAGTTTTGAAGTTACAGCATACGATAATGCCGGTATTATCGGCAAGGGTACCCACGAGCGTTTTACAATTAAGATTGATTCTTTCCTTAAAAAGACTGAGGAAAGAAAATCAGTTGTTGCTCAGTAAAATTTAAAATTGCGAGGAAAGCCGATTTGTCATAGTATGAATCGGCTGAGTTTTGTATGGCTAATTTTGATTATGTGATTTTTGATTTTGACGGTACTGTTGCAGATACCGGTGAAGGTATACTAAGAAGCTTACAATATTCTTTTGAGGCTATGGGTGATCCTGTACCTGATTTGAATGACCTTAAAAAATTTATAGGACCGCCTGTATATTACAGCTACACAACATTCTACGGTATCAGCGAAGATAAAGTTGATCTTTACGTGAAGAAGTATCGCGAAAGATACCGTGAAAAAGGCATATATGAGTCAAAGGTATATGAAGGTGTCAAAGAACTTATTACTTCTTTAAAAGAAAAAGGAATAAAAGTCGGTATTGCATCATCTAAACCCGAACAGCTTATCTATGCTGTGGCAGATTATCTTGAGATTACAAATTTGTTCGATGCCATTGTTGGTGTGAAGTCAGATAACAGCAAGCACTCTACCAAGGCAGGACTGATCATTCAGGCTATTGAGAATTTTGGGGCAAAGGATAAAAATAAAGTTCTTATGGTGGGTGACAGAAAGTTCGATATTGACGGTGCACACGATGCAGGAATAAAATGTTGCGGTGCTTTGTGGGGGTTTGGCAACGAAGAAGAATTTAAGGCTCATAATGCTGAATTTATAGTTGAGTTGCCGGAAGCGGTTATAAATTTACTGTAATTTATAAATAGGAAATAAAATAGGTGTTATAATGATAAATAAGAATTATAACACCTGTAAAATGTGAATAATATTCACAAATTAATTTCTGTTGAATAGAAATTATTTTATAATACATAAGGTCGTTTTAAATAAATCTATCAAATGATTTTTTTGTGGATTATAAAATGATTTTTCAACAACAAGTTAATCGAATGTTGAAAACTATGACGAAACAAAGGTTAGGGATTTTATGAAATATTTTGCAAAGGATTATGATATTATAGTAATTGGTGCCGGTCACGCAGGTATCGAAGCAGGTCTTGCTGCAGCGAGACTTGGTATGCAGGTTGGTGTTTTCACTATAAATATGGACTGGGTCGGCAATCTACCCTGTAACCCGTCAATTGGCGGTACATCAAAAGGCCACCTGGTACGCGAGATTGATGCTATGGGTGGTGAAATGGGTAAGGCGGCAGATGCCAATACTCTCCAGAGTCGTATTCTCAATCTAAGTAAAGGTCCTGCAGTGCATTCACTTCGAGCACAAATTGACCGTCGCAGATATAGTGAATATATGAAGCACGTAATGGAAAGACAAGAAAATCTTGAACTTGTGCAGGCTGAAGTTATGTCACTTACTCAAAATGATAACGGAACCTGGCAGATAACTACTCGACTTGAAGCTATTTATAATGCTAAGTGTATCATTCTTGCAACAGGCACATTCCTTGCAGGTAAGATTTATGTTGGTGATGTGTCATATGATGGCGGACCCGACGGTATGTTTGCATCCTGTGATTTAGCAAAATCCCTTAAAGATTTAGGTATCCCTACCCGTAGATTTAAAACCGGTACCCCATCAAGAGTTAACAGAAGAAGCATAGACTTTTCTAACCTTGAAAGACAAGATGGCGACGAAGTTGTTGTACCTTTCTCATTTGACGGTGAATATACCCCTGAAAATAAACTTCCTTGTTATATCAGCTATACTAATGAAGAAACTAAGCGTATCATAATGGAAAATATCCATCGATCTCCCTTGTACAGCGGTAAAATAGATGGTGTTGGTCCGAGATATTGCCCTTCAATTGAAGATAAGATTGTAAGATTCTCAGAGAAACCTCGTCATCAACTCTTTATTGAACCTTGCGGTGAAAACACAGAAGAAATGTATCTTCAGGGTATGTCTTCTTCTCTGCCCGAAGATGTGCAGCTTAAATTTCTTAAAACTATCCCGGGTCTTGAAAATGTGCAGGTTATGAGAACAGCTTATGCTATTGAGTATGACTGTGTTGATCCTCTTGCCCTTAATGCATCTCTTGAGTTCAAAGATTTCAATGGACTTTTCGGTGCAGGTCAGTTCAACGGTTCCAGTGGTTATGAAGAGGCTGCTGCTCAGGGTTTGATTGCAGGTATAAATGCGGTTCAGAAGATTTTAGGCAAAGAACCTCTTATTTTAGACAGAGCTTCATCATATATTGGTACTCTTATAGATGATCTTGTAACTAAAGGTTGTTCTGATCCTTACAGAATGATGACTTCTCGTTCGGAATATAGGTTGATTCTTCGTCAAGACAATGCAGATATAAGACTTACGGAATATGGTTATAATATTGGTTTAGTCAGCGAAGAAAAGTATCAAAGATTGCAAACAAAACTGAAATTAATAGAGGAAGAACTTGAAAGAGTAGCTCAAACCAGTGTTTCTCCTACAAAAGAGTTAAACGATGTGCTTGTTTCACGTGAAACATCACCTCTTGCAACAGGTTGCAGATTAAAAGAACTCTTAAAGAGACCTCAACTTAATTATGAAGTACTGAAAGATTTTGATAAAGAACGCCCCAATTTACCGCGAGATGTATTCGAACAGGTTGAAATAAGTATAAAATATGATGGATATATCAAGCAACAACTGTCTTTAGTAGAAGAAATGCGTAGACTTGAAGTTAAGAAACTTAGTCAGGATATAGATTATACTGAAATTGTAGGTTTAAGAATGGAAGCTCAGGAAAAACTTAATAAAGTTAAACCTGCTAACTTAGGTCAAGCATCAAGAATAAGTGGTGTAAGCCCTGCTGATATATCAGTTCTTCTAATTTATCTTGCAAAAAGGAAGTGATTTAATGACAGATCCCTTTATTTTTAAGGAGTTATTAAAGGAAAAAGCTGAAATGTTTCACGTGAAACTTGATGAAACAGCTTTAGAACGTTTTGATATATATGGAAAACTTTTAATAGAGTGGAACGAGAAGATAAATCTTACAGCTATTACGGATCCTGAAGGTGTAACTATAAAACACTTTCTTGATTCAATCACGATATTTTCGTACGTAGATATACCTGAAGGTGCTAAAGTTATAGATGTTGGTACCGGTGCAGGGTTCCCGGGACTTGCAATGCTTATTGCCAGACCTGATTTGGATATATCTTTGATGGATAGCACCAAGAAAAGACTTATGGTAATAGAAAATATTCTGGAACATATAGGATTAAAGGCAAACGTAGTTCATTCAAGAGCTGAGGAAGCTGGTCAGAATAAAAATTTCCGTGAAAAATATGACTTTTCAACTGCCCGTGCTGTGACAAATCTTAGAGATTTAGCTGAATACTGTTTACCTTTTGTAAAAGTCGGGGGCAGTTTCATACCTATGAAGAGTGCAAAAACTCAGGAAGAAATAGCTGAAGGAAAAAAGGCCATACACGTTTTAGGTGGGCAAATTATCAGGCAAGACACCTTCAATTTGCTTGATTGCGGTGAAAGAACTATAATTAATGTCAAAAAGATTTCGTCAACACCTGCGAAATATCCTCGACCTTCGGCAAAAATCGCAAAGAATCCGATAAAATAAGTGATTTAATTGCAGAAAATATAAGAATATTGTAAAACGGTTTTTGTGGACAACCTCTCTTTGCTGTGATAATATCTATGCGAAGAGAGGTTTTAATATCTCTTGATTAAAAAGGAGGTATTACCTATGATAAGTGAAAAGCCGCGAACGGCAGGCCAGGTATTATTGATACCTACGGATCAGATATATCCTAATCCAAATCAGCCAAGACAGGTTTTTGATCAGGAGGAATTGGTCAACTTGGCGATAAGCATTAGAATGAATGGTATTTTGCAGCCTATAACAGTACGACAAACAGACAAAGGTTATGAGTTGGTATCAGGAGAACGGCGATTAAGAGCTTCAAGGTTGGCAGGTTTAGTATCTATACCGTGTATAGTGGTTGACGTGAATAATATGAAATCCGCTGTATTTGCATTAATAGAGAATTTACAACGACAGAATCTTAATTATTTTGAAGAAGCAATCGCTATAGAACGTCTTATGAGTGAATACGGACTTTCTCAAGAAGATGCGGCAAGGAGACTTGGAAAAGCTCCATCTACAGTATCTAACAAACTCAGACTTTTATCTTTACCCGAAGAAGCCAGGATAAGCCTTATGGAAAACGGATTAACGGAGAGACACGCCCGTGCATTGTTGAAACTCGAAAAAGATGAGGTAATGAATGTTCTGGATAAAATAATAGAAAGAAAACTCAATGTAACCCAAACTGAAGAAATGATAGAAGATATGCTTTCTAAAAATGATTTTCCAAAACGTCATACAAAGCGAATGTTCAGTGATGTTAAGATTTTTCTCAACACCATAAATTCTGCAGTTGATACAATGAAAAAATCGGGCATCGGAGCTGACGTTAAGCGAGAAGATACCGGTGAAAGCTACATATACAGAATAGAAATACCAAAAAAAATAATGTACAAGTTGCCGGATAAACATAATAAACCTCAAAAGGTGGCTACACTGCAAAGCAGTGATTCCATATAATCATATCTTTCTCTTTCACACCCCAAGAAGAAACCACCCCGCACGGGGTGGTTTCTTCACAGTTTCACGTGAAACATCGGACTTTTTTCAAAAAAATATCATTTAAGCCTTTAAAAATAAAAAAGTCTGTGATATAATTAACTTTATAAAAGCTTAAAACAGCAGAAAGGTAAATATTATGGGAAAAACCATAGCGATTGTTAACCAGAAAGGCGGCGTAGGC
>JAZQZO010000243.1:0-14997 GCA_045634065.1 Acutalibacteraceae bacterium | reverse complement strand
CAACAGGCTCAATTGCAGCAAGAAGTGCATAGACTGCATTTAGCGAATTCTTAACTACCGTATCAAGACCGTTTGAGTTGATGAAGTAAATAATATTAGGAAGAATTTCGAGAATTTCATCCGCCGGTGCTTCCATAATATCATCAACTCTGTTAAGAAGTGGCGTGAGTATTGATGTGATAAGTTCATCGCCCTGTGTTTTGTTGTATTCAGCAGGAGTAAGAATATCTTCACAGTCAAGAACCTCAAGCAAAGGAATGATGCCGTAAGCATAGCCTTTTGTGCCCTTAAGAGTGATAGCATCCGTACCTTCTGCATTTATGAAGAATGATATATCTTTGTCAGCAAGAATAAACTTAATTATGGGATAAAGAGGTTCAAGTATATCACAAAGGTATGTTACAAACTTGTCTCTGTCCTCTTTAAACTCAGGCACTTCCACTTCAGCTACAGCGCCAAGATCAACACCGATTGATTTTCTTAGTACTTCGACAATGTACTTACCTACATTCTCACCCTTAACTTCGAGATCACCGATATTTGCAAGTATACCTGCAAGAGCATCACGAATGACGACGAGATTATCACTGTTGTAAAGCGTACCGTTTACAAAGCTGCTGATAAGCTCTGTGAGGGTATTTACAGTCTTTCCGTTCATTTCAATACCGACAAGATAAATAATATTGTCAATGAATTCGCCAAAGTTATCAGCAATATACTGAGCCTGTTTTTCAGTGTAAATTTCACCGTATGTGAAGCCTTTGAATTCAGTTGTTGTATCCATAGCTGAGAACACATAACCTGTATCTGCCTTATCTGTTTCAATCCAGGCGAAATCTTGTACAGGAATTTCTTCTATATCGAAAAGGGCGATAATTACTTCATAGATATCTTCACCAACAACACTTCTGACAAATTCTGCATTCCTTTCATCACTGAGAGTGAGAATGGCAAGGTTTGCAAGCACTGTAATCATATCGTGCTTATCAAACTCGTCTTTATAAGTCATTTTCTTTGGCGTCCCGACTTCTACGCTTACTGATTGGTACTCCTCAACCTGACCGAGAGCAAAGCCAACAAGTACACTCTCAATAAGAGTTAGATCTATACCAACCACAAGTGACACAGCCTCAAGAATATCTGCCATTGAAAGGTTGTCAATACTGATCTTTGCATCGGTATCTTCAAGACCCATAAGTGACTTAATATCAATAAGCTCATTGATAGCTATATTTATACCAAATACTCTGAGCTTATCAAGAAGAACTATAACAGCCGCAGTTGTGTTGTCTACTACTGCAGCAACACCGTTAGTGTTAAGGAAATAGAGAAGATTTGGAAGAAGGTTGAGAACTTCCTCTACAGGGTTTGCGAAAATCTCTTCAATACGTGTTGCAAGTGAAGTGAGGACACCTGTTATGATTTCTTTTGTTGTGTAATTTCCGTCATACACAGCAGGAAGATTTTCACAACCAAGTGCTTCAAGAAGAAGCGCAAGACCTTCTGCATAGCCGTGAGCGCCGTTGATTGTAATAAAGTCACTCTGCTCACCACCGGACTTAACAAAAAATCTGTAATCGTTGCCCAGAAGCGCCCATTCCACTATACCCTTTGCATATTCACTAAGGATATATGAAAGTTCATCAGCAAACTCTTCTGCCGTTGTTATATTTTCCTTGACTTTATAATCTCTGAGACCTGCAAGATTTACATCGAGAAGTACTCCGGCCGCTTCCATAAGTCCGTCACTGATACCACCAAGAAGTTTTGTGATTACAGTAACAATGCTTTCGAGATTTTCACTTGTGAATATATTAACCTTGTCTCTTAGAAGTGCTCCCAAGGAAGAGTAGTTGCTGTCAATCATAGTTGCAACCATATCACCAATTTCGGGAAGAACGCTCGCTACATATGCAGCAGTCTCTTCTGTCCAGTTGTTTGGATAGGTAATTGAATACTTCATAGCATCGACTGTACCGTTATCAGCTAAGGCATAATTCCAATCGGGCACCGTGTAGGTAATTTCAATATCTGCAAATACTTTTTCGAGAGCTGAAATAATATCAGTACCAATGAGTTTATCAAGAACCTGAGCATTATCTTTCACACTTGCCCATTCAAGCACGAACGAAAGAATAACCGTTAGCATATCCGCCTGGTTGAAGTTATCTGAGTAGGACCCCTTCTTCCAGTTTGACTGCAGTGTTGAAGCAGATGTATATTCGGTAGCAACACACTCTGCTACATCATAGATAAGAGCTTTAAGTTCGGCAAGTCTCAAACCTGTAATATTTTCGATAAGGTCAACAATTGCACCGACATTTAGTGCACTGAGGTTGATACCAAGAAGTTTTCCGTCAGCGCCTATACCTATTTTGATGCCTGAAACAAGCTTATCAAGGTCAATATCATAGATAGGTCTGATTGTATCGAGAATTACATAAACAGGCTGAAGAAGATTTCTTACGGCGGTTGTAAGTCCGTTGCTTGAAATAAAAAAGATTACACCGGGGAGAATATCAATGATACCCTTGATTGCACCGTCTTTTGTAAGAATATCCATCTTTGCCGCAACAGCATCAAGAACTACTTTGATAGCATTATCCTTTTCACTGAGAGTCTTAACCTCACAGCCGAGAGCCTCAAGAATAGGAACAACAGCGCTGTCATAGCCGTTATAACCTATGAGTGTGATTTTATCGTTTTCAGAAAGATTTATCTGAAGATTCTCTCCTGCGAGGATAAAGTCAAATACACTCTTAAGGGGAGCAAGAAGTTCAACAAGAGCGTTTGCAAAGGAAACAGCATCTGTTACACCGAAGTCAATCACTTCATTTTCTCCGATATTTTTATACTGAGCATAACTACCTAAATCGACACCCATAAACTCTTTAAGAACACCACTGATGCTTTCATCTTCCGCAAAAGCTCCAAGCGTACCGAGAAGTTTTGCAACAGAGGTTAATGTTTCGTCTGTGAAAACACCACTGATTATACCCTCAAGATCAAATTCAACTCCTGCCATTGCAAGCACCGAATCAAGAATTGTTTCAAGGTTTTTATAGAAATATTCAGCTTTTTCTTTTGTCCAGTCGTTACCCGGATTCAAATAAATATCAGTGGCAGGAGTAAAGTTCAATTCTTCTTCAGATACATATGAGCCTCGGTACCACTTGTAGTCTTCAAGTGTGTCGTACCTTTGCTGATTGAGAAGTTCAACAATAGCTGCCACAGTTGCATCGGCGTCAGTTGATATGTTTTTAAGTATAGTTTCAACAAGTTCGCCCATTGCAGCTGTGTCCACATTGAATGCAACGAGAAGTGTGTTAAGATTGCCGATAGCATATTTAAAAATATATTCAAGAACATCAGCCCTGTTCGAGACAATAAATGCCGCTCTGTCATTGGGATGATAGTTATAAGTGAATTCACTTCTGTTAGTTCTGCGCCATTCAAGCTCACCCATTGTTGCAAGTGCCGCGCCGTTAATTTCGGGAAAGTTTGAACCCCTGAAGAATGAACCCAGAAGCCCCATAATGCCATTGTCAAGGTCAATACCCATATCACTGAGATTAATCATCTCTCCCAGGTTAATTTTAATGGGATCCCACACCTTTTCACCGTTTTCAAGTTCTTTCTTGGATGCCATAGCTTCATCCATTTTGCCCTCAACTGTTGTAAGATAAGCATTAACTTTATACTGAGCATCAGCATAATATGTTATATCTGTTTTAAGCATACCAAGAAGAGAGCTGACAAAACCTGCTTCAAGAGCATAACACAGATTAGGAAGTATATCTAAAATAAACTTCACAGGAGCTTCATCAAGCTTCTCTATTATCTGATCAATCATTTTGAGAAGACCGTCTTCAAGAATTTTTCTCGTTGTTGTAAGTTCTTCGCTATGAGGGATGTTTTCAAGTCCGAAGGCTTCGAATATGGGTACAAGAGCATTATCCCAACCGTCATTACCGCTGAATTTAAGCACAAGGGTAATGGGATCAATCGTCAGTTTAAGATCCAATTCAGACGGCCAGGTTAATCCCGTCTGAACTTTCGCACTGCCCGAACCTACACCAATCTTATTGCCTCTTGGTGTTGAATCACTGTCTTCTGCATTTGCCTGATTTTGATTTGTAAGAATTGCAAGAAGAAGAGGTTCGAGACCTGAAAGGGCCGCACAAGCCGCATTTATAAATGCTTCTCTCTTGTTTTCAGCTTCATCAACACCCCAGTCAAGTTTATAAACTTGTTTATATGTGCCATCATCGTTTTGGACCTTATTACCTTCATCATCAAGCACATATTCAAAAAGTTTTTCATCTTCCCAAGGGTTAGTGAATATGTCATCGCTATCATCGTCTTTGTTTGTGCCTTTATCATAAACAGCTTTTGTTGTTACAGATTCAAGAATCTCTATAACTTCTTCATATTTTGCGTACTGACCGCTGTTAGTATTGTAGTCATTTCTGAGATTATTTGCCAGTGTAGAAGGTGCAAGATAAATACCTACTGCCGCAACAGCATTTTCTGCATCATAAAGTGATAAGCCCGCATTGACATTTGCCTTTAAGCCGGCAATACCTGTATCAACACCGGGAATTTCAATTGTTGCAGGAAGATCCGCCCATACCTTCGCGAACTCTTTGCAAACGATAGGATACACAAACTGTATAATGGTGTTGATAATACTGTCTGTATAAACAAATTCGTTGAGAACACCCTCTATGAGAGTACCGATACTGAAACTTTCACCTGTAGGATTACCGTTTTCGTCTTTGTTGATAAGCTCACCGAGCAAAGCTGATACTTTTTCGTTTTTGAGAGCAGATTCAATAAAATTAATAACCTTTTCTACATTTTCGTCGGTTACTATATACTCCCCTATTCCATCTTCATCGGTATCTTGATTTTCTCGGGCAATATCTTCATTTGTGTCTTCCCTTACAGTTTCCTGCGTTGATGTGTGAAAAGCATCTAAACCTTTGTTTGTTTCAAAGCGCTGATAGGAAGCAAGTGCATTTTCAATCTGACCGTATAAGGCTGCGCCCTCTTCACTTAAACCGCCATTGTTGGTTGTTGAAAGGAAGTCAAAAATATCTTTATCTATAAGGCCTAAAGAAGCCTGAAGTTCGTTGTGGATAGCAAGAAAATCTTTATAAGAGGCCATTGAAACCTTGTCGCCGTAAATTTCTGTATATGAATAGAAAATATCATAAGCGGCCTGAATCTGAGGTTCAATAACACTATAAAGGGCATCATAAGCTTTATTCATATGCTCTTTGATTTCATCATCATAGTTCTGCATAAGTTGCTGTGCGATCTCTTCACCGAAACCTTTTTCGATTTTTTCAATAAAGCCGTTAAGCTCTTCGTACCACTTATCATAACCCTTGAGATTTTCAAGAAGCTCATAAGTGTCAAGAGTTGTTACTGTGAGATCTTTAATTGTAGATTTGAACTCATTATAAGCAGGCATAAACTTATCCCGGCTGTCCGAAGCCTGCATAAGAACTTCTATATTTGAGTTGACTGCATCAAGTTTACTGAAGAAGTCGTCGCCGCATACCTGAGAGACTAGTATCTTGTCACAATTTGCAATCTGCTCATAAACGAAATTGATATTTGCATATGCACTTATAAGATCGGTTGTTGTGATAGTACTATCAAGAACATCTTCCTTGGTCCAATAGCCGTAAGCGTTCATATATTCCTGGGCATTTGTTTTATAGAATTTAATGACTGCCAAATCCCAGGCTACCTTCACCTCGTTGATAAAATTCTGAAGATCAGTCATATCAAGGTCAAAATGGTCAACAATTTCAGCTTTGTAAGTTGCTTCGTTGATAGTTTTCTGATAAGTAATCAGGTTTCCGTGAAGTTTTGAAAGCTCATTGATATTATCTGCAATGCTTGCGAGGTTTGTCTCAAGATCAGTTTCAATATTTATAACAGTTGAACTGTAAGAGAGTATTTCGAGAGCTTTGTCAATATCACCTATGATATTTTCATCAGCATCACCAAGTACATCCGAAATCTTTGTATCGTAATCAGCAGCAAAGAAATGTTTCCAGATTTGCTCACCGTTATAAGCCGTATTATCTGTTATATTTGTCTTAGCGCTTGAAACAGCTGTTTTTACAGTGTTAAGTGTTTCTGCACCTTTTGCAGCAAGACCGAGAAGATTATCCTCTTCTGCAAGGGTAAAATATTCAGCATATGTTTCTGCAAGGGCTTTCTGACTGTTAAGAAGAGCTTGCCTGATTGTTGTGTTTGTTGTAAGAGTCTGAGACATACCGGTCTCTGTAATAGCATTAAATTTTTTCTTTTTGGTACCACTGCCTGTTGAGTGACCGCTTGCATTATCAACTTTATATTCAGCGTAAGTCGTAATTGACTCCGGTATATCGTTGATACGACTGAAATTTTTAATATATACTGTTAAGTCAAGCGTAATCTTGCAAATACCTGTAACACCCTTTGGTTGTGAACCCAGCCAACCATTAACAGCGGCATCAGGAGTTACATTGGCAACCATAAAATTAAGAAACCTTGAAACAGCATAAGTATCAACATCCAGATAATCTTCAAGTTTTGTAAGAATAGCTGAGTTAATCTGAGATGTGAGTCTGTAATCCATACTATCTGCATACGGATCCCAGACCTTTTGAAATACAGTCCACCAGGCAGCAGCCGCATTAAGGAAATAACCTTTATAGTCCGTCACTTCAGACACATTATCCGAGCCTGTTGATGCTGCAGGCGGATCTTTGTTAACTTTTACACTGTCTTGTGAAAAAATTGAATTTGGCTCATTTGCTTTAAGAGCATCTGCAAGTGCTTTATACTCAGCATCAGAAGCATCACCGGATGCAGCAAATGTAATTGTTCTGAAGCATACGCTCATGCTTGTTATGATAATCATAACAGCAAGCAGTAAACTCAAAGCTTTTCGGGTGGTTTTCATATTGTTTTTGTCCTCCTGTAAAATTGCATAATTGTCTTAATAAATTATCTTTTGTTAATTTATCACACTCCTAAATAAAAAACTTTCTTATGTATAAACGGTTACTCCGCTTATCTTCTGTGACATCTTTTAGAGTCTTTCAAGCCTGTAGAAATATATAAACAAGCAACGACAAATAGCAGCCACAGCTGACCGTCATTAGTTTATTAAAGCATATTAATATTGGTCATATATTAATTTGAAATATCTTTCTGTTAAGTTTATATGAAGCGTGCACCACGATTGTGGCAATCTTTTATCGAAAAAATTACTCAAAAAAGCCCTCGGTAAAACCGAGGACTTAAATAAAATCATTAACTTGTCTTTGCATCAACTTGCTTTGAGGTTCCTTAAGCGGCAACAATAGCCAAACTATGGGATTTTTACCCGACATCACGGTGTATATTTGGCAAATATAGAAAAGGGCTGTTATCAGCTGTTTTTTTCATATAGTTCAGGTACACATTCAGTATATTTAATCAGAATATATAATACACCCCAAGTTATTTGCATCAATATAAACTGACACTATCAAAAATTATTTCTTTTTGCTTATAATTGCAGGTAAAATTTTTGCCGTTTTTTCTCCTGCATTATTCATTTCACGCAAAAGAATTTCTTTCAAAGTCTTCCGCACACATTTATAAGACGGATCTTTTATAAGATTATGTTTTTCATAAGGATCCGAATTAAGATCATATAAATACTCCTCCATATAAATGGGTGAAGATTGCAAAGCTACACCTGCGATATAAGTAGGAACAGCAACACTATATTTATAATCCTTTGTCCTTATACTTCGGGCACATTCGCTTTCGCTTATCTGAACATATACAGCATCACGTGAAATTTCTTCAAATAGATCATTTCCTTTGAAATGTTCAGGCACTTTAATTCCGGCAATAGAGAGTAAAGTTGCAGGCAAATCAATAAGACTAACCAGTCTGTCATCTTTGCAGGCACAATTAATTCCACCGCCAAAAACAGCAAGGGGAATATGTATACTGGAATCGTGGCAGGAACGTTTGTATTCAAGGTTACGGGTTTTAAAATGGCAACCGTGATCACTTGTGAAAACAATAACTGTATCCTCATAAATGCCCATTGCTTTAAGTTTTTCTACAAGCAATTTAATATTGTAATCTATTCGGTTTATGGCAGAAAGATAATTTGCATAATGCTCATTGTAATCACCTTTTAAAAATGACAAATCCTCAGGTATAGTATAATTTTTAAAGTTACCAACAGTATCCGGGTACCCCTCATAAGACTTTTTATTATTTTGATGATGAGGTTCAAGCTGAGATATAAACATAAAAAACGGTTTACTCTCATCTCGCTGAGAAAGATATTCCAAAGCAAAATCATTTATACAGTCAGGTCTGTAACCTGAAAACTCAACAGCATTACCGTCTTCGTCAAAAACGACTCCGCCTTGCCCATCAGAAGTAAACTCCAACACATCAGCAGCACGCCAATACTTATAACCGCCACGTCTTTCTTTCGGCACCGCTGATTTTTCGCACATATAATCTTTATCGGTTGCCAGATGCCATTTACCTATATAAGCAGTATCGTAACCAGCATCATTAAAATAATCAGCAAGATGCGGTATGTCTGCAGGCAATGATTGTCCGTTTTTAAAACAAGAACATTCTGTTGCATAAACGCCCGTCTGCAAACAAGCTCTTGCAGGGCCACAAACCGGTTGACAGGTATAGCAATTTGAAAACACGGCACCATCTTCCGAATACTCAGAAAGATAAGGCATTACGTCCGAGTTAAAAGTATCCGCTCTTTGTTGGTCTGTAAAATAGAAGATTATATTTTTCTTTGTATTTTTTTCTTTATTTTCTGCCTGGTTAATATTTCCCACTTTGTTCTCCTTCTGCAACAAAGTTGCATTGCTGATAAGTATATTATATTGATAGAACGTTCTATATTCAACAGCCTTTTCAAAAAAGTTAATATCAATCAGCAATTTATAAATAATCATCCACCCGCATAGCGGGTGTTATTTCATTTTCGGGCATAGACATCCAGAGCCAACGAAGGCTTTGAGAGAATCAACAAGATATTTGCTCTTGAAAGAGGATATGCATCCCTTAGTCCTGAAGAACGGCACACAAAACGGCGGGAACACACCAGAAAGGTTCTTGACGATTTTTGCCTATGGCTTGAAACATTAAATCCCAGTCAGGGTACAGGTTTAGCCAAGGCTGTTCAGTATGTCCGTAACGAGAAAGGCTATCTTTATGCTTTTCTTGGAGATGGGAATATTCCTATCGACAACAACCTTGAAGAAAGAGCAGTGAAACCATTTGTAATCGGCAGGAAGAACTGGTTATTTTCTACATCACCAAAAGGAGCAACTGCCAGTTCCATAGCTTATTCAATCATAGGCACAGCTCAGGCTAATGACATTGATGTCAGGGACTATCTGACGAACATCTTCAGAAATGGAGAAACAGCATTGCCTCTGAAATCTGAATAAAATCACCCCGGAGAACAGCTCTTGAATGAGCAGTGTTCTTCGGGGTTGATGTTTTGGGGACGTGGGGTTATTGTGGGGGTACGTTTTTGGAGTTATTTTAATAGTATGAAAGTTTTTTTGTAAAGTTTCGAGTTGCAAAAACTCACCCCGATGTCGAGGCGAGTTTCGTCGTTATTAATAGTGTTTCACACCGCATTCACATACAGGCTGAATCTTGAACAACTTGAAGAAGAAGCGAAGTATCTTCCAGATAAAGTTATTCTTGTGGCACATATGTGAACAGTTAGCCGCTTTACTATCACCGCACTTGTTACAAGTACCGTCAACATAGTTGTGGTCAAGCTTCTTGATTGTTGTCTGAGCGACAGTAATATCACCGCAAACTGAGCACTTCTTACCATCTGTAAGACCTGTTTCCTTACAGGTTGCAGCTTTACCGGGTATAGCTACTTCTTTATGAGGTAACTTTGCGATAGTTGATTGTGCTTTAATCACCTTACCGCAAGCATCACAATGTGAGCCTTCTGTAAGACCTGTCGCTGAACAACTTGCAGATACAGCCTTATCTGTTACGATATTCTTATGGTTGTTCTTATCAAAGTCACCGTATGCTGTATTACATCTTGTGCAAATAGCCTTATCCTTACAATTAGCTGTACCGCCAGTATGACCAAGTTTACCAATTTCATCTGAAGTATAATTATCACCGCAAGCTGAGCAGGTGTATGTTGTATAACCATCTTCTGTACAAGTGGGAGCTGTTACAACAGATTGATATTTATGCTGAAGCTGAGTTGTCGCACTCTGAGCCTTGATAACCACTCCGCAAGCTTCACAATGTGAGCCTTCAGTGAGACCAGGAGCTTTACAGGTCGCTTCAACAGCCTTATCTGTTACGATGTTCTTATGGTTGTTCTTATCAAGGTCACCGTATGCTGTATTACATCTTGTGCAAACAGCCTTATCCTTACAATTAGCTGTACCACCTATATGCTTGAGTGCATCTTTATGATCTGCAGTATAGTTGTCACCACAAGCTGAGCAAGTGTATGTTGTATAACCGTCTTCTGTGCAAGTGGGTTCAATAACTGACGGCTTGTAATCATGAGTTTTCACACCAATTGCTTCACCTAACGATATAGTTTCACCACAAGTTTCACATATTACATCACCTGTGTAACCGGGAAGTTTACAAGTAGCCTCAACCTTATTAACGATCTTTTCTGTATGACCCGTAGCATCTGTAAATTCTGTTTCTGTGTAACCGCAAACTTCACAAGTTTTGGTCTTTTTACCGTTCTGAGTACAGGTAGCTTTATATTCTTCAGTCCAATCTTCAAAATCGTGAGTTTCACAAGCTTCTACACTTCTGTAATCAATGAGTTCATCACAAATATCACAGTAGCGAGCCTGATAGCTATCGGAATACTTGTTAGCCGAAAGCAATGTAACCCATTCATTACTTGAACAGTTATGCTCTTCAACTACTTCAATTTCGTATTCGAAGATATCACCATCACCCATATCAACATAAAGTGTACCACCAACATCGCTCAGTGCTGTAACATTAAGTGTTGCATTTCCGGTAAACTCTAAAACGCCGTTTACAACTTTTGCTGTATCATTTTCTGTAACAGATAAGTCAAAATAGTCTTCAGCATTCAAGCTAGCAAATCTCATTCTCTGATTTGCAGGTACAACCCAAGCTTTTACTCTGGTATCTTTAACACCAGCTCTAACTTGTAGTGCTTTAAGTTTACCAAGTTCTGTTTTGAGAGAATTATAGGCTTTCTTGTATCCTGTCGGGTCAGAAATGCCAATAAACTTGAACATACCTGTTTCAACTTCACCCATACCTGTTATAACCATATTCATCAAGATCTTACCCATATTGATTACTCCTTTGTAAGGTGATTCAACATGATAAGTTTTGATTGTATATGGGATTTCAGTTGTTGAACCGTCTCTTGTTTCAACATAAGCATCAATGAGTCGATATCTTACAGGTAACAATGCTATTACATCTTCAATCAAACCAAACGGATCTTCATAATCATCGTATTCTTTAACTATACTATCAATCTTAGCTGCTGTATCGGCTAAGTTTTCAATATTGTCTAAACTCGGATCCCAATTTTCAGAAGATATGCCTTCAATGATTTCCCAAATATCAGAGTTCATTATAGATACTGCAATCTGGGCAGCTTTAGACTTCGGCATTGCATCTAGATCAGTTAAGAGTTTTGATATTGAAGAAGCTAATGATAAGTATCCTGCACCAACAACTTCTGCTCCCGCCTCGATAACCTTGTCAATATTTTTGCTGGCTACTTTTAATATACCGTCAAACCCTTTAGCAATATCAATAAGATCATTCAATGAGTCGTACATTTCTTTTAATTTTCCGATTTTGCTTACTTCTACAGCTAAATCATCATACATTCTAGAGTGGAACAAGATATTTGTCGATACTTCAAGTAGTATCTTATCTCCGGGCTCAAATTTTTCAGCAAAGCCACTTTCCCAAGAGAGTTTTTCTCCACCCTTTGTATGATAATAAAGTCCCGCTTCATCACCTTCCAAATAATATGAATCAAACTGGAAAACATCTGTAATCTTACTTGATACATTGTAAAGAGTCTTATCTGATACATTTTCAAGCTCGATTGTTACAATGGCATCGTGACCTTCATAAGCTCCGTCAGGAATAGTAAATGTCATATGCATCGCACTTCCTGCATAAACACGAACTGAATCCTTTGCTTCGTAATCATAACTGAAATTCTCTTCAAAAGGCATTAATGTTCCCTCTAATTTAGCTCTCACATTATAATTACCTTCTTTATCGCCACGAACATACCAATGAACTGTTTCAGTTGAATCACTGTCTATATGACCTATGTTCTGAGCAAGTATTTGTTGCTCTCCTAACATAGTTGCCAATGATAAGCCATCAGGAATATCCAGTGTAGCTATGCAGTTTTCAATAGTATCGGTTTTTGAACGGTTAATTACAACCATTTCAACATCGAACATTTCTTTTAACCAAGAAACTTCGCCCCAGATAACAAGATAGAAAAGTTCTTTTTCTCCGCCACCCATTGGGTAAATTGTGAAAGGAGTACCATTTCCTCCGGTTCCGCGGAAGCCACCACCGCCGAAGCCTCCGCCACCGCCGTAGCCTCCGCCACCGCCGTAGCTGGAAGGTTCACCTAAACCTCTTATCCACCAGGATTCAAACTCGTTTACTTCCCATGTGTCATCGTAGATACCTAATGCACGAGAGTAATCTGTACCCTTTGCACAAAGCATTTCATAATTGGGAACAAGATCTCCGTTTTCATTATATTTCTGGAAACCATACACTTCAAGTGAAACATCTTTCTCAGAAATGAAATAGAGTTTTTCATAAGTAAAGCTGTGTTCTCCACACCAGCAGTTTGAAACTTTGGTTGTTACAATTTTACTTCTCTCCTGAGTAGTAAATGCGGTAAGAGCAAATTCATTATTCAACCACTTTTTAAGTTCAAAATCCTGGCCATAAACAGTACGGCTCTGGCTGTCAAGTGAATTTTCAGATATTACAAATACACTATCAGCATTTTGCTTAAGTACAATCCAGGTTATCGGCTCATACTTAAACCAATAAACGGTATCTGTATAGTAGCCGTTGTTATCCTGATATGAGTAATAATCATTAGCTTTGGTATAGGTCAAAGCAGGACGGTATTCAATATTCTTAATTGCTCTGTATGTATTTCCTTTATATTCAACATCGGCATAATACATAATTTCAGCTTCTACTGATGAGTCAACATCTTCTCCGTCACCGCAATATGCCTCATATATCTCCCAAGATATATTCTGAGCATTGAGCGAAGAAATCAGGCTCTCAGAGGTTACCTGAGTCTGCGGATAATAACCAAAATTAAACTTATCGCCCTTTGAATATCCTGTTAAAGCAAGATTAACTACAGGACGAACACCAACATTTGTACTCTGGCTATTTTTTGAACTTATTTCACCTTCGGAAGTAATTACAATTGAATATCCCGGTCCTTTTTTATCTGGATAGTAAGTATTACCTTCGGAATCAGTAATATACTCAAAATCAAATTCTGGTATAGCATCAAATACCATTGTCGCTGACCATTTGTAATAATGTTTATTATCTTCGGCATTAACATCAATTCCGGCTTCAAGAATTTCTTCGTAAGTCATCTCTTCAACTGTTATCTCAGCATCAACAAGCTCATCACCGCTTAATCCAATATCAGGCATTGTCTGCTCGCCCGGTTTAATTGTTACCTTGAGGCTTCTTACGTGACAACCTTCTGCATAAGCTTGGATAGTTTGCTGACCAATAGGAAGAATGATACTTACCTTACCATCTGAATCTGTAAAGAAGGTGTTTTCACCGTCATTTTCAGTTGAAATAAATATGCTTGCACCATTAATTGGTTCAAGTGTCTGTGCATCAACAATTGTGAAATGAGCAAGACCATAGGATTCGTTTTCTGTGATATCTACTTCTATTCTTGAAATAGTTTTCGTTTCAACCTTATTACATCTTGAACAGCTTCTTGTTTCCTTACCATCAGCAAGAACTGTGGGTTCTACAGAAACACTCCATTTGCTCCAATTATGACCTAAACTGTCAACATATGAATATTCAGTTGTATTACAAACTGAACAGGTATGACCTGACTTACCTTTGTTTTCACAATCAGGATCATTAACCTTAAACCACTCGCCAAAGCTGTGACCAGCGGCATCTTCATAGTCATCATTTTTTACAGCTTTACAAATTGAGCATCTGTATTTTGTGTAACCTTGAGCTGTACAAGTCGGATAAACAATTTCAAAAGCCTTATAACTATGTTCACCCTTTGGAATTACAGTTACATCGCCCTTGCTTGTACATCTGCTACAATGGTGAGATTTTGAACCATCTTCTGTACAAGTAGCTTCTTTATCTACTGTCCATTCTGTGCTGTAATCATGACCAAGCTCTTTAACAGGCTGAGTTTCAACATCATTGCATACTTCACAAACATGCTTTTCTTCACCCTTGTTTGTACAATCAGGGTTCTTCGTTACAACCCAATCACCGTATTCGTGACCGGTAGCGTCCACAACATTATCATCGTATGAATCTTTACAAATAGTACAGGTATAAGTTGTATAACCAACCTCAGTACAAGTGGGTTTCGTAACTACACTATCATAACTATGACCGTGAGCAGGAATTCCAGTGATGTCTGATTTGCTTGTACATCTGCTACAATGATGTGACTTTGAGCCATCCACTGTACAAGTTGCTTCTTTATCTATTGTCCACTCTTCACTATAATCGTGACCGAGTGCTTCTACAGTCTGTGATTCAACCATATTACATCTTGAACAAGTACGCTTTTCTGTACCGGTCTTCGTACAAGTAGGCTGAGTTGTTACAACCCAATCACTATAATCGTGGCCAAGTTTCTCAATTACTGTA
>JAZQZO010000242.1:0-7279 GCA_045634065.1 Acutalibacteraceae bacterium | reverse complement strand
GCATGGTTGTCTTCCTAAGACCGCTTGGCCTCCGACTTAGCAGATGAAATTACGGAAAATGCAGCAGTAAGCAAAGCATCACCTGCGAGAACTGCAATCGCTTCACCGTAAACCTTATGATTTGTGGGGTTTCCACGACGGAAATCATCATCATCCATACACGGCAAATCATCGTGAATGAGTGAATAAGTGTGGATCATTTCAATAGCAGCAGCAAAAGGTAAAGCTTTTTCTATATCGCCACCGCAGATTCTGCAAAACTCCAGCACTAACACAGGTCTGATTCTCTTGCCGCCAATGCCGAGTGAATATTTCATAGCCTGATGTACTATATCTTCACCGAAATCACATTCGCCTACTGCGCCATCAAGGTAAGCATTAATTATATTTACATATTCATCAAGTGAATACTTTTTACTCATTTATATCATCCTCAGTTGTAATTTCTGATAATTCTGTTATTTTCTGCTTTGCACCGTTAAGAGTTTTATTGCAGAATGAAACAAGACCAACGCCTTCTTCATAAAGTTTAAGAGACATTTCAAGGTCGTATTCACCACTTTCAAGATTGTCGGAAATTTCCTTCAGTCTTATTAAAGCGGTATCAAGAGTATACATTTCCATAAGTTTTTATCCTTTCAGTTAAATGCTCGAGGGAGCTGTTTCATCTATTGTGGCTCTGATTTCACCGTCGCGAAGTTTTATTCGTATTCTATCGCCGATTTCAAGATTTTTGCAGGACTTTACAGGAATATTGTTGTCATCCTCGACAATACCATAACCTCTTGCGAGAACTTTCAGAGGACTGATAGCTTCAAGTTTTGAGGCGTAATATGAAATTGCATTTGAATAAAAATCAATTTTGTTTTTTAATGTAAGATTAATCTTTTCAACACAGGCACTAAGTAGCTGATTATATAATTCAACTGTGTTCTGCGGACTGTGACGTTCAATAACACTCTTATACGTAAGCAATTTCATCTGATACTTGTCCAAGGTACGATTGATGCCATCGTCAAGAGAGTCAAGGAGTTTATCTACGGTGAAAAGAATTTCTCTATAGTCGGGTGCACACAGTTCAGCCGCTGCGGAAGGAGTAGGCGCTCTCAAATCACTGACAAAATCTGCTATTGTAAAGTCTGTCTCGTGACCGACAGCAGAAATTACAGGTATCTTTGAATTGTAGATGGCCATAGCAACTATTTCTTCATTGAATGCCCATAAATCTTCTATGGAACCTCCGCCCCTGCCGATAATCAGTACATCGGCTGCATCAAGGGTATTGAATTTATCTATTGCTGCTGCAATCTGAGGTGCGGCAGAGTCCCCTTGAACCTGAACGCCTTCAAATATAATCTCAGCTAAAGGATAACGCCTTTCAAGAACACTCAGAATATCCTGTATGGCTGCTCCTGTAGGTGAAGTGATTACACCGATTCGTGAAGGCATCTCAGGTATAGGCAATTTATGTTCCTGTCTGAATAGTCCCATATTTTCAAGTTTAACTTTGAGCTGTTCAAAAGCTAAAGTTAATTCACCTAAACCATCGGGAATCATATCGTCACAATAGAGCTGATAAACGCCATCTCTTTCATACACGCTTACACTGCATCTTATAAGCACCTTCATCCCGTTTTCAGGAGTAAACTTAAGTCTTGATGCGGCATTGCGGAACATTACAGCTTTTATTGTACAGTTCTCATCCTTAAGAGTGAAATAAAGGTGACCGCTTCTGTAGTGGTTGGTAAAATTTGAAATCTCACCGTTTACATATATGTTTTCAAGGTTAATATCCTGCTCAATAATAGATTTGATATATGTATTAATCTGACTTACCGTTAATATGGTTGACATTAATGCTAAATCTCCTAAAACGCGGCAAAATTGCACCACTCAGACAGAGTGCTGCAAAAGCCGGTAAATTTTCTTATTTCTTGATTTTCTTAGCCACGGCACCAAGTACACCGTTAACATAGGAAGCGTCTTCTTCACTTGCAAATTTCTTTGATATTTCAACAGCTTCGTTTATTGCAACACCGACGGGTACATCTGTATACATCAGTTCGCAAACAGCAAGTCTGAGAATTGCACGTGAAACGCGAGAAATTCTTTTCGCACTCCAGCCAACAAGATTTTCATTGATAGTATTGTCTATTTCTTCGATGTTGTCGTAAACCTTTCTTGCAAGAGTTTCTGCAAAAGCATTTTCAGGGAAAAGTTCTAATTCCAGGGCGTTTTCGATAAGTTCAATAATTGTCATATCTTCCTGAAAACTCTTTTCAAACACAAGTATAAAAGCCAATTCTCTTGATTCGTGTCTTGTCATATTTTTACCCTTCCTTATCTATCAGAGAATATCTGACCGATTTGTTAATATAATCTGTAATATTATATCACTAAAAAACTGAAACGACAACTATTTTAACTCAATTATTGTTAAATTTTCTGAAGAAATTTCTGTATTTTTTTCGATTATTTCTGTAATTTGCAGTATAAGAAGGTCATTTAGTGTATTTTTTTCCAAAATCACCTGACAGGTACCGTCGTTAATTATAACCAAGCACTCTTTTGAAGTTTTTGCTGTTATAAGGTTTTCACAGTCAGTTTCGCTTTTGAGTTGTGCCTGATAATCTGATATAAGAACTGACAGTCTGTTTTTTGTATCGCTGTCTAGTTCCGAGGTTTCAGCAATTTTTTTGATATTCTCGACAGTTTTATCCTGTGTCTGCGTGCGTTTCAATTTTGCATCTGAGAAGTAGGATTTTGCATCGGTTTTACTTTCAGTCGAGTCAGCAGTAGCCGATGTTGTACCGCCGACATATAACGAATCGCCAAGGTTTCCGCTGACCTCTTCAACGATAGTTGTTGTCTCTTCAGACAGTTCAGGTGTGTTTCTGTAGTACCAATTAACAGCCAGAGCCGCGCCTAAAGCTACAATCAAAGTTGCCGTAAGAATTTGTTTACTTTTAAATACCATAACCATATCTCCTTTAGGTTGCCATTGGAGCAACGCTGATTTTATTTGTGCTTATGTCAAACAGGGCTGATAAAGCCATAATAATTTGTTCTCTAATAACCGGTTTGTCTCCTCCAATGCATAGAACTGCAACTCCTCTTATTTTTGGTGATAAAATTTTAAGTTGCAAGCCTTGTTCACTGTCACCTGCATCTACTATTACATATTCACCGTTGTAATCAGATTTGCCGTCGGGGTTAAAATTCTCGTCCTTGTCAACGGCATATACTTTTTCTTCATATGATTCGAAAGTTAATATAACCTTTGTTTTGCCGGCACCATCAATATTTTCAATGAATTTTTCGACATCGCTGGCTAATTCTCTTTCGCTCAACATTATAGGTGAATCGTTTACCTTAGAAACATTGTCGTCAGTATCACTGCTTTCTGAAAGCATTATCATCAGCATACCAATAATACCGATAGCAATAATAAACATCGTTTTTTTATCGTTCTTCAGTTTTGAGAGCATCTGCTTTAATTCATCTTTATTCATTTTTTTCACCCTCGAATATAATTATGTCTTTGTCAAAACCCATAGTCTCAGATATGTTGCGGATTTTTTCGGCATCTTCCGCGTCAAGTGCAGGTGTAACAGAAATAAGTTCTACTTTTATCTTATTGTCTTCTATTTTACATCTGCATTTAAATTTGCAATTGACTTCAATTTTTGCAGCTTCCTCAGATAAAAGGTTTTCGATTGCCTTTTCGGCAGAGTCCACAATAGAAGAACGCGCATATTTATCGATGTTTTCACTGACTGTATAATTATCAGAAAGAAACTCTCCTATTTTAAAATTCACACCACTGCCACCGATAATGGGCTGCATTACAGCATATATTAAAATGATTCCTGTAATCGTTTTAAATAGATTTTTATGGCTGCTTTTCGGCAATATAGAAATTAAAACTCCGCTTAATATTGATATTGCCGAAACAGTAAGCGACCATTGCTTTATTTTGTCCATTCTATCCCCCGCTTTTAACCGAAAGAATTATCCCGATAGAAATTATCATTATGAACATTTCAAAGATGCAAAGCAGCAGTAAGATTCGTATACCGCTTGAAAAAATTCTGAATATATCACCTGTTTTATTTGCTGAAAGAATATCTGAAGTATAGCTAAGAATATTAAAAGATATGTAATACGCCAAGGTTTCAATTATTATTGGGGTGTTAATTATCAGAATAACAAGAATACCGACAATGGCAACTGAGCTTTTAATAAGATTAATACTCCCAAGCAACGATGAATATGCCTCGCTTATGGAAGAACCTACAACCGGTATCAAAGAACTTATCAGAAACCTTATGCTTCTGACAGAAACCCTGTCAACTGACACGGATAATATATTTCTAAGACTGAGATAGCCTGTAAAGACTGATGCAATAAAACCTAAGAATGTGTTTATTATCCGATTAACAGTTGTGGTAAATTTACCGACATTTATGCTTTCATTCATAGAAAAGGATATACCCAGACAAAAGTAACATCCGATAAAATCAATCGCACCTGTGCTTATAACAGTAGATATTATTTCTGCAAAGAATACCGCAAAAGTATTATAAGTCAGTGCCGAAGCAGTGTTACCACTCATAGAAATTATAAGAGTGTAAGCCGGTGCGAAACTTAACATAAATTTACCGCTTGTCTGTAAAACACTGACAACAGTATTCAGTGAATCGCTTATAACATTTACCGACATCATCGTTATTATTACAGAGCTTAAAATGCTGCTGAAATTATCATCGGTGTAATCGCTAAACAGAGCCGAGACGATGCCTGCAAACAGAACTACACTGAACAGCCGAAAGAAATTATTTAATACATCGGTGCTTTTCTCTTTTAACGTTTGACTAAAAAAAGATGAAATTTTATTGAATGAAATATTGTATATTTCATCAAAATCGAAATCTGATATACCGATTTTCTTTAGTGTTTCAAGTGTACTTTTATCTATCGCGTTTTCAAGCTCGTTATAAATATCCGATTGTAAAGAGTCCGTGCTATAGTCTTCTGTTGCATATGCCGGCAAGGGAATATGCATTAAAAATAATAAAATAATTAAAGTAAATAATAGTTTTTTCATAACACAAATGCTGCCGCTGTTTTAATTATGCTTTCCACAAAAGGGAATGCCAGTATAAGTAACATTATTCTGCCTGCTAAATCGATAATATCACTCACAACTATATTCCCGCTTTCTTTGCAAAGATCAGAAGATATTTTTGTAAGAATACACATTAAAGTACCTTTAAATAAACACATAAACATTTTATCTGCCGAAGTAGAAAAGTTTAATATTTTCTTTATGCTTTCGATTGTATCAGCAGCAAAATCAAATAATATCACAGCAACAAAGGCTATATAACATAAGTTCAGGACAATTATAAATGTATTTTGAGTTTGTCTTAGAAAGACATTCAGCACGCAAACGCATATTCCGAGCAATATGACTTTTATAATCATATCAGAAATCTACAATTTCTCTTACTTGGGAGAACAGCTCTTCAATTTCAGGTATTATCATAATTACTACAATAACTATTCCAGCAAGGGTTATCAGCATAGCATATTCGCCTTTATCGGACCTTGCTAAAACCTGATTCATAACAGCAACAATTATGCCTACAGCGGCTATTTTAAATATCAAATCAACTTCCATAATATCCTCCGTCTTATATAACTAATATGAAAATCATACATCCTGACAGTGCTCCTAAGACTGTTGTCATATTACCGTACTTTTTATTTTGAATTTTAGCTGCGGACACAAATTCTTCAAAACAAGATATTTGTAAATTAATAATGTTTATCTGGCTTTCAGTGTCGCTTTTGCCTAAATTTAAGCCCAATTGCAACAATCGCTCTTTCTCTTCTGTCCTATATGGTTGAGAGGTGTTTTGAAGAGACTCTTTCCAAGCTGACGGAAAATCACAGCCAAACTTGAGCTTTTCACAGCACCTGCTAAGATAATCAAGCTCCCTGAGATATTCTTTAGTGCTTGTCTGATTAAGCATTTCGTACAAAGGCAAATTCAAATATTGCAGTTGTAACTTTATATCCTCAAGCATCATAATAGTTTTTTCAAGCAAAGCAACTCGTTTTTTGAGTTTAATAGAACAGATTGCACCCGCATAAATCAGACTTATCCACAGAAAACCTGCGCCTAATAATTTCATCCCGAAGCTCCTTTGTATCGTAAACAGCTTTCACACTACCCATACACTCACCTGAATTAAGAAGAATCAACTTATCAAATGAATAGGTATTCAACAGAGCTTCAACCTGAGGTCTGAATATCAGCTCATCGTAGTCGCAGGCGTGTATAGTCACAATGAATTTAACTCCCGAATTAACACCGAGCCTTATAGCTTCAATTTCACTGTTTTCAGCAACTTCGTCGACAGCGATGATATCAGGGGACATTGTTTTGATTGCGGTCATAATAGCTTGTCTTTTAGGATAACAACTGAGCACATCACTGTTGATACCAACATCATTCTGAGCTATACCTGCATTCATACAAGCGATTTCCTGTCTTTCATCAACAATGCTTACTTTATATGATTTGCCATAAACATTGGTTGAAAGTCGTCTGACAAGGTCGCGTAGAATCGTAGTTTTTCCACTTGACGGTGGACCGGCAATAATACAGCTGACGGCGTGATTGCTGAATAAATTTTCAACTATGTCGTCTGCACAGCCTTTTACTTCACGCGAAACCCTTATATTGATTCCGCTGATATCTCTCAGAGACGTTATCTCTCCGGAGCTGTTAGTTACAGCAGTACCGACAATGCCTGCTCTGTGACCACCTTGTATCGTTATGTAACCGTTTACAATCGAGTTAAGATGACTGTGCACAGAATAACAGCAAAGTCTGTTGAAAGTATCTGTAATCACCTCAGATGATGCAAGGTAGGTCTCATCAATACTTACTCCCGTATTTCCACCATTCAAAAGATAATAACTTCCGTATCTGCCGTAAAGTATTACAGGTCGTGCGCTTCTGAGTCTGATTTCGTAGGTCTGAGTTTTGATGTATGTAGGTAGTTCAAGAAGCAGTCGTTTTAGCTCACCTCCGATAATACTTACAGCGCTGTCAAATCTTTTTTCATCGGATACTTTGTCCATTTTTTCACCTTCACTTTTTAAAAGATATTAAATCATATGTAGGCGGTCAATAATATAGAACAAAATTAATCAAATTAATAATTTCTACTTGAAGTTATTATAAATTTAATGTATCATTTGTATA
>JAZQZO010000241.1:0-5427 GCA_045634065.1 Acutalibacteraceae bacterium | reverse complement strand
GATGAAGCCTGCAATGTTTGCACCTGCTACAAGGTTATAGCCGAAGCCGTATTCCTCTGCAGCCTTTGCTGAGTTGTCGTGGATGCTTATCATAATCTGACGAAGCTTTGCATCAACCTCTTCTGCTGTCCAGTTGTATCTCATTGAGTTCTGGCTCATTTCAAGAGCTGAAACTGCTACACCGCCTGCATTAACTGCCTTTGAGGGTGCAACCACCTTACAATTTTTCATAAGGTATGAGAGCGCTTCGTTTGTTGTGGGCATATTTGCAACTTCGATATAGTATTCAAGACCGTTAGCAACCATCTGCTCTGCTTCTTTCATACCAATTTCGTTCTGAGTTGCGCAAGGCATAGCAATGTCAACCTTAACACCCCAAGGTTTCTGACCTGCGTGGAACTCACATCCGAACTTATCAGCGTAGTCCTGAGCCTTATCACGACCGCTTGCTCTCATTTCAAGAAGGTAGTTGATCTTCTCTTCTGTTACAATACCGTCAGGATCATATACATAACCGTCGGGACCCGAGATTGTTACAACCTTACCGCCGAGCTCTGCTACCTTTTTAGCTGTACCCCAGGCTACGTTACCGAAGCCTGAAACTGCAACTGTCTTACCCTTGATATCTTCGCCGAAGTGTTTGAGAACTTCACATACATAATATGTAGCACCGAAACCTGTTGCTTCAGGTCTGATAAGTGAGCCACCGTATGAGAGACCCTTACCTGTAAGCACACCGTTTTCAAATGCACCTCTGATGCGTCTGTACTGGCCGTAGAGGTAACCGATTTCTCTGCCGCCTACACCGATGTCACCTGCGGGTACATCAACGTCGGGACCAATGTGTCTGTAAAGCTCTGTCATAAATGCCTGGCAGAAACGAAGAATTTCTGCATCGCTCTTACCTCTGGGATCAAAGTCTGAGCCGCCCTTACCGCCGCCGATAGGAAGACCTGTAAGACTGTTTTTGAAAGTCTGCTCGAAAGCAAGGAACTTCATAATACCGATATATACTGAGGGGTGGAAACGAAGACCGCCTTTGTAAGGTCCGATAGCACCGTTAAACTGCACTCTGTAACCTGTGTTAACATTAACCTTGCCGTTGTCATCGACCCAAGTAACTCTGAAAGAAATTGATCTTTCAGGTTCAACCATTCTTTCAAGAAGGGCTGCTTTTTCATATTCGGGGTGGTTTTCAACCACTGTTTCAAGAGAGGAAAGAACCTCTGCAACAGTCTGAACGAATTCAGGCTCATTAGCGTATTTTTTTGCTACGCTATCGATTACATTCTGAACATAACTCATTTATAAAACTCCTTTATACCCTGCCGAGTTAAATCAGTCAGGACTGTGAAATTCACTTTAATGCGTTGTAGCACTTTACTGTGTTACAACGTATTTTACACCTATGAAAAAAAAATTGCAATATTTTAAAAAAACAAAATTGCATTTTGTAAAAACTGTTGAAAAATATGTTGAAATGTTGAGAACTTTGCAAAAAACTGTCATAAAAATCACAATATTTAAGGCTGTAATTACCAATTTCTTCCGTGGTTACTTATAGATATGTTGAAATCGGCGAAAAAATGAGTGGCGACTCACCTTTTACGGCTGTTTTACAGGTGTTTTTTCAGTCTGAGGAAGAGGTGAGAAGCGGCTCCATCAAATCGCCCCCCGTGGGGCGATTTGCGGCGACGAAGTCGCCGTGCCGAAGCCTTCGGCTTCGGCTATGGAGCCGCAGCCACCCTTTTTAATCCCAACTAAACCTCAAAAGCCTTGACATCCAATATTATATTTAGTAAAATAGACAATGGTTATGTATGTTTCAATATAATGAAAGAAGGGATAACATATGAAGTATATCTGGGAAAACCCCGAGATAATCAAAGAAAATAAAGAAGACGGTCACGCTTTGGCTCTTTGCTATGATACAGCAGACTCAGCAGCCAAGAGAAGTGCATCTCCTTATAAACTTTCGCTTAACGGCACTTGGAAATTTTTTTGGTACAAAGGTGTAGGAACACTCCCCGAGAAATTCAGAGCTGTAGATTTCGATGATAGCGACTGGGAAGATATCACTATTCCCGGTGTTTGGCAGTTACAGAAAGACTATACAAAGCCCTGGTACTATGCTAACTCATTCCCCAACTGCATTTGTGTTGATAAGAAGAAGATTCCTTCAATTGACATTGCAGGTCAGGAAGTTGCTATGCACCGTACTACCTTTACCCTCCCCGAGGATTGGGACGGCAGAGAAATTTTCCTTCACTTCGGTGCTTGTAAGGCAGGCCTTGCAGTTTATGTCAACGGTGAATATGTAGGTTATTCACAGGGTTCATTCACACCCCACGAATTCGATGTAACCAAGTATGTTCACGAAGGTGTAAACACTGTTGCTGCAGAAGTTTACCGCTATACTGACGGTACATATCTTGAAGATCAGGATATGTGGTTCCTCAGTGGTATCTACCGTGAAGTTTATCTTTACAGCGAACCTAAAACCTGCATCCGTGACTTCTATATCAGAACTGACCTTATCAACAACTACACTGATGCTGACCTTTCAGCTGACCTTCTTATCAAGGACTACAGTGAGGGTGGCAAAACAATTAAAGTTGAAGCTACTCTTCTCACTGTGAGCAAGCCCAATGTTGTCGGTTCAACTGAAATAGTTACAGTAGCAGGCGACAATAAAATTTCTTTCAAGAAGCGTATCGAGAAGCCCGTTCTCTGGTCAGCAGAAAACCCTGCCCTTTACACTATGCTTCTTAAGCTTGAATGTGACGGCGTTGTTACATATAAAGCCGTTCGTATCGGCTTCAAGCAGTACGAAATCAAAGGTGAAAAGATTTTAGTAAACGGTCAGCCTCTTCTCATCAGAGGTGTTAACCGTCACGACTTTGACCCTGATCACGGCTGGGCTGTACCCGATGAAAGATATATTCAGGACCTTGATATTATGAAGAGAAATAATATCAACTCCATCCGTACCAGCCATTATCCCAATGATCCCCGCTTCTATGACCTTTGCGACGAATACGGTTTCTATGTTATGGACGAATGTGACCTTGAAACTCACGGCGTAAGAAGAAAAAATGTTCCCGGCGATAATCCTATGTGGACTCACGCTGTTGTTGACCGTATGGAAAGAATGGTGCTTCGTGACAGAAATCACGCCAGTGTATTTATGTGGAGCTTAGGTAACGAAGCAGGCGACGGAAGCAACTTCCTGAGAATGAAAGAAGCTGCACTCAAACTTGACAATACAAGACAGTTCCACTATGAAGGTGACTTCGACTTTACAAAGAGCGACGTTATCAGCCGTATGTATCCCACTGAGGATCAGGTTGAAAAGCTCGGTAAAAAAGAGCCTCTCACAATCGGCTGGTTTGATAATATTGCCAATGCTCTTGCAGCTGACAGCAAGCCTATCCCCAAGGAGCTTTATACAAAGCCTGTAGTTTTCTGTGAGTACGCTCACGCTATGGAAAACTCACTCGGTAACTTCCAGCAGTATATGGATGCCTTTGAAAAGTACGATAACCTCTGCGGCGGTTATATCTGGGACTTTGTTGACCAGGCTATTCATAAGGTAAATGAAGACGGCGAAGATATGTGGCTCTACGGTACAGACTACAATGAAAAGAAAATCTGGATTGAGCCTCCCTATAACACCTGCGCTATTGTCGGAAGTAACACATTCTTCAACGCCAACGGTATCATTGCCGCTGACAGAAAAGAACATCCCTGTATCCACGAAGTAAGAAAGGTTTACTGCGAAATTCAGGTTAAGGCTATCGATGCAGCCAACGGCAAGTTCATTCTTAAGAATAAACAGCTCTTCTCAGACCTTTCAAAGTTTGATATCGCTTATGTTATAGCAGAAAACGGCGAAACTCTTTCAAGAGGCAACCTTGAAAGAGCACTCTTCGAAAAACTTGCTCCTTTAAGCGAAATGGAATTCAGCGTGGACTATAAGCTCAATTCAATGCCCAAGGGTGAAGTTATCATAACCTTCTCATTCATCAGACGTGAAGACTGCCGTTTTGCCAAGGCAGGTTATGAGCAGGGTTGGGATCAGTTCGTTATCAAGACTGCTGACAAGAAAGCTGAAATTAAATATGACGGCAAGGTTGACATCAAGGGTACCGACACTGACTTCACAGTTTTCGGTGACGGTTTCAACTACACTTTCTCAAAGGGTCTTCTTGTTTCAATCGAAAAAGACGGTAAAGAGTATCTTTCAGGCACCCTCAGACCTAACTACTACAGAGCTCTCACCGATAACGATATTGACTATCTCAACTTCGTTCCTCCCCTTATTCCTTTCCATCCTCTTTATCACTGGAGAAGAGCAACAAATATGCTCAAAACCAAGGCTACGGTTATCCGTCGTTATGCTCACACCGTTTATGTTGAAACAACAGTAAACGTAATGGGTATGAAAGACGTTGTTATGACTTATACTGTATATCCCGATGGCAAAATTGATGTTACTCACAAGGGTACTCCTGCAATGGATATGGTACGTTTCGGCTCCGTTCTTACAATGGCAAGAGAATTCGATACGGTTAAGTGGTACGGCAGAGGTCCTCACGAGAACTATATCGACCGTCAGAGCGGTGCGAGAATTGCTCTTCACGAGATGAGTGTAACTGATATGGAACACCACTATATGAGACCTCAGGAAAACGGTCACCGTATTGATGTAAGAATGATGGAAGTCAAGAACAACTCAGGTGAAGGCTTAAGATTCACTCAGCTCGGCGACAAGCCTTTCGGCATCAACTGTCATCATTACACTATAGATGAGCTTGACGATGCTACTCATATTCATACACTCAAGCATAAAGATTTCACCACTGTCTGCATTGACCTTATGCAGAGGGGTATCGGTGGTGACACCCCAGGTAATGCTTGCCTTCGTGAGCCCAACATTATGCATAAGGGTACTAAGTACGAATATGGCTTCACAGTAGAGGTTATATAAAAACAATTAAAGTTTTGGCCAGCTTCTACAAAAGCTCGTGGGGCATCGTCGCTGAAGCACCGCCGGTGGCGGATCAATCGAGGCTAGGATGGCTTAGCGGTAAAATTCATAGGCGCTTCAAGCTGTAATGAATTTCAGGAACCGCAAGATTAACCCGGCAATGCCCTTCAATATAAGAAACATAGGGGACTGTAGAAATACAGTCCCTTGTTTTTATAATCAACATCAGCAACCGGCTGGTTTGCTCTTCATTTTTTTGTCAGCTCGCTCAAGCCGCTGTAGCTCTTACTTTTGTCCCGGTCGACAAAAGTAAGCAAAACCGCCCTTTGATGTGGTACATAGTTTAGCTCTTTTTTTAATAAATTTAGTCCGCCTGCAACTGCATACTGCGAAGCGAATTACTTTTTACTTTTTACGAACTGTATATTCGTTACCTA
>JAZQZO010000240.1:0-2222 GCA_045634065.1 Acutalibacteraceae bacterium | reverse complement strand
TCCAACCTTTAAAAATATAACCTTCAACATAAGGAGCAGTTTCAACTGTAACCTCTGTGCCTTCTTCGTACTCTGCCGCAGCAGGAACTGTTACACTATCAGGAACGTCACCTATAAATTCATAAGTAACGGTGTATTTTTCGGCCGCATCAGGTGCTTTGTATGTGAGATAGCCACCTTCTTCATAATTAGCATAAAAACCACTTATGGGCGGATTAGGATTAGCTTCATATTTTTCCTGATTTACTTTGTCATCATCTGTTCCACCGACAATAGCATAGCAACAGTTAAATACACCATCATAAAGATTAGCAATAGACTCTGTTGTCCAACCGTCACCAACGTAAATATTCTTCAGCTTTTTGCAAAGATAAAACATAAATCTCATAGTTGTTACCTTGGCAGTATTAAAGCTACTCAAATCAAGAGTATCTAAAACTTGGCAGTTTCTGAACATATTCTCCAGATTGGTAACATTCTCAGTATTCCAACCACTGAAATCCACTTTTCTAAGCTTATAACAGTTTTCAAACATTGATACAAAAGTGGTTGCACTATCGGTTTTGAAATGCCTTGCATCAACTTCTTCAAGACTACTGAACAAATAAAAAATAAATCCCGAATTAGGATTAGCTCCTACACCACCCTCACCTGCAATATAGACATCATAAAGCGATGAATTGTTTGAGTTCTTTTTCATCCACGCCATTACACTACCATCTTTAGCGGCTGATACGTCCCATTTATCAACGGTATCAGAAGCATTCATCGATGTTTCATCGATAGAATCAAGGAATGTCACAGAGTAAACTTTGTTGTAATATGCGTGGAAATCACCACTCGATGCAGCCGTGAACTGCATCATAATTGGAGCACTCTCACTCGCACCGAGAGAAAAAATTGTAGTAGGTACCACTGTAAAAATCATAATGATAGCCATTAACAATGATAAACCTTTTTTTGTTTTTGAAGTATTCATAAATTAATCTCCTTTAATATTAAAGTTGTCCCAACTTTACAGATAGAATATATCATACCGATTAAACAAAATCAACAAAAATCACCAAAAACCACCTCAATTTTGCCAACATTTAACAATTCATTCAAAAGGCTGTTAAAAACGTCCGTCATTTAAACAAAATTCTCATTTCGCGAATAACCGAAACCTATAAATCAGCAAAACCTCGGGATAAATCGGCAGAGTACATAATGAAAAACTGTCTTGTCAGGTCACATTTTGTGTCTATGAGTTGAGGCTCGTCTGCATTATATACCCTGAAACCCGGCATTGCAACAGCATTTGTAATCAGCGGTTAATATTTCGTTTGAGCGGTAAAAATTACACTTTATGAATGTTGAAAAAAACGACTTTAGCAAAAAAAAATCACCCTGACCAACAAGTCCGGGCGCTATATCAAAAATTTCATGTGAACACCAAAAATTACATACAACTTATGAAAGAATCCATTTACAAAGCGAAATCTTGTAAAGTTTTGTAAAGTTTTAGGGGTAAAACGCAAAAAATCACCTGTTCATCTCTGAACAGGTGATATGCATAAAAGGCTGAAAACCCTTTATTTATCTAATTATTACGAGCTTTGCGAGTAACAAGCTTCGCTTATTTTGAAGCTTCTTCAACAGCAACAGCACAAGCAACAGTAGCACCAACCATGGGGTTGTTACCCATGCCGATAAGACCCATCATTTCTACGTGAGCGGGAACTGATGATGAACCTGCAAACTGAGCGTCTGAGTGCATACGACCCATTGTGTCAGTCATACCGTATGAAGCTGGGCCAGCTGCCATGTTGTCGGGGTGGAGTGTACGACCTGTACCGCCACCTGAAGCAACTGAGAAGTAACCAACACCGTTTTCTACACACCACTTCTTGTATGTGCCTGCAACGGGATGCTGGAAACGTGTGGGGTTAGTTGAGTTACCGGTGATTGATACACCAACGTTTTCGAGCTTCATGATAGCAACGCCTTCGGGTACATTGTCTGCACCGTAGCACTTAACCTTAGCTCTGTCGCCATCTGAGTATGCTGTCTCTTTGATAACCTTAACTGTTTCTGAATAAGGATCAAATTCAGTCTGAACATATGTGAAGCCGTTGATTCTTGAGATGATCATAGCAGCGTCCTTGCCGAGACCGTTGAGGATAACGCGAAGAGGCTGAACTCTAACCTTGTTTGCGTTAAGAGCAATTTTGATAGCACCT
>JAZQZO010000239.1:0-2786 GCA_045634065.1 Acutalibacteraceae bacterium | reverse complement strand
GAACAAACAGGCATATTACACCTTAACCTGCCTTCACTGTGGAAAGGAGTTTGAAAGCTATGGTAACAAAAAGAGAAAATATTGTAGCAGAGAATGTTATGCCGATGCACGAAGAAAAGTATCCTGACAGTTATAATAACCGCTTGACTCGATTTCGTACAAGCACAGCTGTGTTCAGAAATATGATAGAACACGGGATTCTCTCCGAAAAAGAGTATGAAGAATTCTGCGATAAATTAGCAGATAAATACGGTGTATCTTTGTGCAGTATATTTCGCTGATAAGACTTGATATATATTCCTTTTAGAGTGATATATACAGTACCCAAATATTGATACAAGGAGAGAACACAATGAACAGAACGATAAAACAAGTATCGTTTCCGATACCGAAGGCCCCGAGCCTTAAAAGAGTTGCGGCATATGCAAGAGTATCCTCGGGAAAAGATGCTATGCTGCACTCTTTATCATCCCAGGTCAGCTATTACAATGACCTGATACAAAAACATCCCGGTTGGCTGTTCTGTGGAGTATATGCAGATGAAGCCTTAACCGGAACAAAAGCAGACCGACAGAACTTCACTCGTCTGCTTGAAGATTGTAAGGCGGGCAAAGTTGATATGGTAATAACCAAGTCCATATCACGCTTCGCCCGTAATACACTCACTCTTTTAGAAACTGTGCGAATGCTGAAGGATATAGGGGTGGATGTATATTTTGAAGAACAGAACATCCACTCCATATCTGCAGACGGAGAACTGATGCTTACCATAATGGCATCATACGCCCAGGAAGAAAGGCTTTCGGCAAGTGAAAATCAGAAGTGGCGTATCCGTAGGAACTTTGAAAACGGAATACCCTGGAGAGCAAGTATGCTCGGTTACAGATACGAAAAAGGCAAATATATTATTGTACCCGAGGAAGCTGAGATTGTTCAGCTTATCTTTGACAGCTACCTTTCAGGTATGGGTGTTACTTCAATTGTAAAGATGCTCATTGAAAAAGGTATACCTTCCCGAAGCGGTAACCCTTGGAACAAAAGCAGTATTACAAGAATACTTAACAACTACACTTATACAGGCAATCTTCTACTTCAAAAAACTTACAGAGAAAATCACCTTACAAAACGAAGAATGGAAAACAATGGGGAGTTACCCCAATATCATATAACAGACAGCCACGAAGCTATTGTTACGCTTGAACAGTATAATGCAGCTCAAGAAGAAATTAAGTGCCGAGCCGAGAAATATGCTCGACCAAGACCGAAGAAAACATATCCTTTTACGGGTCTTATCGTATGTGGTAACTCTGGAAAACACTATCGCAGAAAAACTACAAAATCAGGTGTGGTATGGATTTGTAACACCTACAACACCATAGGAAAAGGGTACTGTGCATCAAAACAAATACCAGAAAGTGTGCTCATTTCAATAACAACGGAAACATTGGGTAGTATAGATGCCCTTAATGATAAAATAACGGCTATCCGAGCTGAGAATGGTAATACCTTGGTATTTTGCTATGCTGACGGAGAAACAACCGTTAAACGATGGTCATACAGTTCTCGCAGTGAAAGTTGGACAACCGAGAAAAAAGAAAACGCAAGACAGAAAGCTTTGGAAAGGAGTAAAAACAATGGCTAAGAATATAACCATCATACCTGCAACTAAAAATATACATACAGGAGTAGCACACACATCAATTCAAAAGTACCGTGTAGCAGGCTATGCTCGTGTATCAACAGACAGCGATGAACAGCTCACAAGTTATGAAGCACAGGTCGATTATTACACACAGTATATATCATCAAATCCTGAATGGCAGTTTGTAAAAGTTTATACTGATGAGGGCATATCAGCTACCAACACCAAAAAGCGTGATGGCTTCAATGCTATGATAAAGGATGCTCTTGATGGAAAAATAGATCTTATTGTAACCAAGAGTGTGAGCAGATTTGCCCGAAATACAGTTGACAGCCTTACCACTGTCCGAAAACTGAAAGAGAAGGGTGTTGAGGTGTACTTCCAAAAAGAAAACATCTATACCCTCGACAGTAAGGGTGAGTTGCTTATAACAATAATGTCATCTCTTGCTCAGGAAGAAAGTCGCAGCATCTCCGAAAATGTTACCTGGGGACAAAGAAAAAGATTTGCAGACGGTAAGGTCAGCCTGCCATACAAGAGCTTCCTCGGCTATCGCAAGGGTGCAAATGGTCTGCCGGAGATCGTACCTGAACAGGCTGAAGTTGTAAGGAGGATATATAGACTCTTTATGCAAGGAAAGACACCTAGTGGTATTGCAAAGTTACTCACAGAGGAAGGTATACCTACACCGGGTGGAAAGGTAAAATGGCAAAGTGCCACTGTGGAAAGCATCGTTAAAAATGAAAAATACAAAGGTGATGCCATACTCCAAAAATCCTTTACTGTGGATTTCCTACAAAAGAAGATGAAGATTAATGTGGGAGAGGTTCCCCAATATTATGTAGAAAACAGCCATCCCGCAATTATCTCCCCCGTTCAGTTCGATATGGTACAGGATGAGCTTGCAAGGCGTAGAAAGCTCGGTCGTTCCTACAGCGGACAGGGCGTTTTTGCCAGCAAGATTATCTGCGGAGATTGCGGTGCCTTTTACGGCAAAAAAGTATGGCACTCCACGGATATTTACCGCCGAGAAATCTGGCGTTGCAACTCAAAGTTCAAGGGAGCAAAAAAGTGCTCTACTCCCGTCATTGACGAAGAACTCATACAACAAGCCTACCTCAAAGCCTACAACGAACTGATGGGG
>JAZQZO010000238.1:0-6496 GCA_045634065.1 Acutalibacteraceae bacterium | reverse complement strand
TGCCTGTTACGGACAGTGGTATGATTCTTCCCTGCGGTGCTTCTGCTATATGGGAAAAGGAGTAAAGTTTATGGATAACTTTATTGAATTTCAGAATGTTACCTTTTCTTACGACGAAGACGAAGAAAGTAACATCGTAGGCGAAACCATAGTTGAGAACTTCTCTTTGCAGATAAAAAAGGGCGATTTCGTTGCTGTACTCGGTCACAACGGCTGTGGCAAAAGCACTATCGCAAAGCTCTGCAACGGCATCAACATTCCTCAGTCAGGCAAGGTTTTAGTCGATGGATTAGATACTGCTGACGAAGAAACAATCAACGATGTTAGACAGAAAGTTGGTATGGTTTTTCAGAATCCCGATAATCAGATAGTTGCAACTATAGTCGAAGATGACGTAGCTTTCGGCCCCGAAAACTTAGGTGTTGAGCCAAGTGAAATCAGACGAAGAGTTGATGAAGCTCTCAAGAGAGTCGGTATGTATGATTTTCGTCTTTCAGAGCCGCACAAGCTCTCAGGCGGTCAGAAGCAGAGAGTTGCTATTGCAGGTATCATCGCAATGAAACCTCAGTGCATCGTTTTAGATGAGCCTACCTCTATGCTAGATCCCAGAGGCAGAAAAGAGGTTATGGATACCGTAAAGATGCTGAACGGTGAGTATGGCATCACAGTTATATTCATCACTCACTATATGGACGAGGCTGCCAAGGCTAAACGTGTTATCGTAATGGAAAAAGGAGAAATCATCCTTGACGGCAAACCGAGAGAGGTTTTCAGCCATATAGATACTCTCAAAAAAGTGGGTCTCGATGTACCCGAATCAACATTCCTTGCCCGTGAGCTTAAAAATGAGGGTGTGGACATAAAGGGCAATATTCTCACAGTAGATGAGCTTTTAGAAGAAATTATCCGAATCAAAAAGGTGTGACAAAATGAGCGCAGTTGTTCTTGAAACTAAAAACTTAAGCCATATTTATTCTGAGGGTACCACTTCAAGAGTGGATGCTATCAGAGATATCTGCCTTAAAATTGAAAAAGGTGAGCTTGTGGGCGTTATCGGTCATACAGGCTCAGGCAAAAGCACCCTCATTCAGCACTTCAACGGCCTTTTAAAGGGTAGTAGTGGTGTTGTTATGCTTGAAGGCAAAGACATATGGCTGGATAAAAAGAACATCAGACAAGTGCGCTTTAAGGTGGGTATCTGCTTCCAGTACCCGGAGTATCAGCTTTTTGAAGAGACAGTATATAAAGATATCGCTTTCGGACCTAAGAATATGAAACTCTCAGATGAGGAAATTGACAAGAGAGTCAAAAGCACAATTAAATTTGTGGGTCTGGATGAAAGCTATCTTGAAAAATCTCCCTTTGAGCTTTCAGGCGGCGAAAAGAGACGAGTTGCCATAGCAGGTGTTATGGCTATGGAGCCTGAAATCTTAATTCTTGACGAGCCTTGTGCAGGTCTTGACCCTAAGGGCAGAGACACAGTTTTAGGTTTAATCAGGGATTATCAGAAAAACACAGACTCAACAGTTCTTGTGGTTTCTCACTCAATGGAGGATATCTCTAAAATTGCGAGCAAGGTTCTGGTTATGAACAAGGGCGAGCTTGCATATTACAACAGCGTAGATGAGGTTTTCTCCCACGCTGAAGAACTTCGCGAAATGGGTCTTAATATTCCTGAAATCACTCAGATTTTCATAGGTCTTAAAGAGGCAGGATACGATGTGGATGTGAATATCTACACCCAGGAAAAAGCCAAGGCAGAGCTTCTCAGACTCTTAAAAGGAGGCGAAAGATAATGTCAATGATAAGCGATATCACTATCGGTCAGTATTATAAAGGCGACTCTTTCGTCCATAAACTCGACCCGAGAGTGAAAATTATCCTCACTGTTCTTTTTGTGGCGATGATTTTTCTTTGCAAAAACTTCTTTTCTCTGGCGTTGGTACTGGGTTTCATTCTTCTTTCAGTGGCAGTTTCCAAAGTGCCTTTCAAGATGTTCTTTAAGTCCCTCAAGCCCATAGTACCAATCGTGCTTTTCACAGCTATTATCAATATTTTCTATATCACAGGCGGCAAGGAGCTTTTATCCTTAGGCTTTCTCACTATAACGGAAAAAGGTGTTTTCACGGCTGTGTTTATGGCTATAAGAATTATCTTTCTTATCATCAGTTCATCACTTCTTACCTATACGACAGTGCCCACACAGCTGACAGATGCCATTGAACGACTGCTTTCTCCACTTAAGGTTTTCCATATTCCTGTTCACACTCTTGCTATGATGATGACTCTCGCACTTCGCTTTATTCCCACACTCATTGAAGAGGTTGAGCGAATCACAAACGCACAGAAAGCAAGAGGCGCAGATTTCGAGACAGGCTCATTTATGGATAAAATCAAGGCGCTTATTCCTATTCTTATTCCGCTTTTCATCTCAGCTTTCAGACGCGCTTACGAGCTGTCATATGCTATGACCTGTCGCTGCTACACAGGCGGTGAGGGCAGAACAAGAATGAAGCAGATGAAACTTAAGGCTTCGGATTTGGTGAGTGTGCTTTTCTTTGTAGTCGGCATAGTCGCTGTTGTGCTTATTAACACAAATGTTGGGGTTGCGCTGATATGAATAACTACAAACTTATTCTCACTTATGACGGTACACCTTATCACGGCTGGCAGATGCAGGATAACGCAATCACAATTCAGCAATGTCTGAGCGAAGCTATCGAAAGAATCTTCGGTGAAAAATGCACAATTTACGGCTGCAGCAGAACGGATAAGGGCGTTCACGCCAATAGCTTTTGTTGCAACTTCAAAACCGAAAAAGACCGCGACCTTGAGAAAATCGCCTATGGTCTCAACGCAGTTTTGCCTGAGACAATCTGTGTTTTAGAGTGCCATAAGGCAGAAGAAAACTTCAATGCCCGTTTCGATGCAAAGGGCAAGGAGTACATATATAAAATCTGGAACAGCCGTCGCAGAAACCCATTTCTTATTGACAAGGCTCTTCATCACCCCATACCTATCGATGTCGAGCTTTTAAACAAAGAGGCGAAAGACTATATAGGTACTCACGACTTTTCAGCCTTCTGTGCGGCAGGTGCTACCACTGTCAGCAATGTCAGAACTATTTTTGATTGCAGTGTCGAGCGCGAAGGTGACCTTGTGACTTTCAGAGTCAAGGGTGACGGCTTTTTATACAATATGGTGCGAATTATGGTGGGCACCTTGCTTGATATAAATTCAGGCAAAATAGAGAAGGGGAGCATCCCTGCAATAATTGAGAGCAAGTCAAGGCTTTCTTCCGGCATAACAGCCAAGGCTCACGGCTTGTATCTTAATGAGGTTTACTACTAAGATAAAATTATCTTTTTGAATTGAGGTGAAAATATGGCAGAAAAAGAAAAACGAGTCGGCAATGTAGTGCGCCGTGAAAATAAAGTTAAGAATTTTAAGCGTTCTTTAAGTTTCAGTTTAGCTTTAGGTCTGATAATAGTTATGGCGCTTCTTGGCCTTAAGATTGCCGAAAAGACATCTGTTGAGGCTTTATCTTCAGAAAACAGTCAGAGCGGTGCATATCCCGTGTCTTTTTCGACTAATGATATAAAAGATGTCAGAAAGGCAGGCAAGAACATTGTTGTGCTGACTAAAAAGTTTGCAACTGTTCTTTCAAAGGGTGGTGACATTCTCAGTGAAACCTCTGCAGTTTACGGGGACTCTGCCGTATACACAGCGGATAACTACACTTTGGTTTTCGACAGACTTTCAAATAAATATGTTATCATAGATAAAAAAGGTCAGGCGACAGAGAGAAAAACAGACCTCTCAAATAAAATTTACAACGCTAAGGTCACAGATAATGGCAAGGTACTCTTATCGCTAAAAAGTGACAGCTCGTCTTCTCTTGTCAGCGTCACAGATAAAAATGGCGAGGACATCTTTGTGTGGTCCTGCACGCAGGAATATATTATCGATTTTGATCTTTCAGATAATGGCAAAACTCTTTACCTTGCCGGCATCAGCGCCGAGGGTGGAGAGATGTACACTATGGTTTATGCCGTAAATCTTAAAAAAGGCACAGAAAAAAGCTATAAGATTCCGTCACGGGCTCTTGTGGCATTAAACGGCATTTCATCTGATAAATTCAATGTGGTCACAACTGACGGACTTTATATTTTCGATTCATCAAAAGACGAAATGCTCATAAACAGCATTACATTCAAGTCGGATATTATCGGCTGTTCTGCTGACGAAAAGGGAAATATTGCGGTTCTTACCCACAGTGCAGGCAATCTTTCAGAAGATACTCTCACTGTCTACACTGCCGAAGGTAAGGAAGAATACAGCATCTCCTTGCAGAACGGTGTTTCTGATATATGTATAGATAAGGATGAAGTTTATCTGCTTTATAACGATTTTGTTATTTTTGTCAGAAACGGCAAAGTGGCAGACAGACTCACCTTTGAAAATAAAGCTGTAGGATTATGTGAAAACGGCAGACAGTTATATTGCTACAGTTTGGGAGGTGTTGAAAAAGTAAAAGGTTAAACACTTGTAAAATTTCGGAAAATGTGATATAATTCAAGGCACATTTTTCAGGAGGTTATTTATGGAATATATTGTTGACATAATAATTTTAGTTATTTTTGCCGGCATAGTAGTGTCATCTGTAAGAAAAGGCTTTTTCAAAAGCTTGTTTGAGCTTGCGGGTACTCTTATTTCTCTTGTGATTTCAAGAGGTTTATCAGAGGGCTTTGCACCACAGGTTTTTGATGCTTTTATAAGAAAAGGCGCTGAAAGCTATCTCGGCAACACCTTGGGCGAGGTGGGTACTAAGGACTATGTACTTCAGGCCCAGGAAATACTTAATTCAATTCCCGAAGGCTTGAACGGAATAATGGGTCTTATGGGCATCGATAAGCAGGTGCTGCTGGAGAAAATTCAAAGTGCAGACCTTGGCGGAGCTAATCTTGTTGAGAGTCTTATGACAAGTGTGGTCGAACCCGTCGGTACGGCAATTCTGCAGTTTATACTTTTCGTAATACTGGCTGTGGTTGTCGGCTTTGTCTTAAAGATAGCTGTCAAACTTTTAGACGGCGTTATCAAAAAACTCCCTGCTGTCAAACAGCTCAACACAGGACTCGGTGCAGTTTTCGGCGTGCTTCGCGGAATTATCGTTGTTGCAATTATCTCGATGCTTGCAGGCATTATTGCTTCATTCATCGGCAATGAAACATTTATTGAAATTGTAAACAGTTCAGTTATCGTTGATACCTTCCAGAATGCGATCTCAGTTATCAGCGGTGCGACGTTATAAAAGAAAGGAATTTATATTATGAAAGATTTATTCAAAGGCTGTTGGACTATTCCAAACTTATTATCAGTAATCAGAATTTTACTTATCCCCGTATTTGCATATCTTTTCTATAATGATGAAAAGATAATGGCAGTGGTTGTTCTCGCTATCTCAGGTCTTACCGACACATTCGACGGTCAGATCGCAAGAAAATTTAATCAGATCAGTGCTCTGGGCAAGGTTCTTGACCCCGTTGCTGACAAGCTCACACAGATCACAATTGCAGTTATGCTCTTCATCGACTTCAAGACAGCTTCAAACCCCATCATCAACGCTCTCGGTTGGGTATTCCTTGTATTCCTCATCAAAGAAGCTGTTATGATTATCGGCGGTCTTATTATGCTTCTTCTTAACATCCGTCCCGGTGCTGCTGAATTCTGGGGCAAGGCTGCAACACTTGTTTTCTATGTCGGTATGGTAATCATCATCGCTGTAGGTCCCGAAGTTGGTGCTCTCAATGATATCGTTGGTTTCCAGCTTCCTAATGTTGTTACAGGTATAATTGTTGTTCTTTGTGCTATTATGACAATTGCTGCATTTGCAAGCTATATGCCCGAAACCTTCAGACAGTTCAAGGAATACTTTGATAACAAAAAAGCTAATAAATAAAATTAGAAGAATACAACCCCAAGGAGTACACAATGAAAAAAGTAACTTGCAGCAGGTGTAAAAAACGCCCTGCGGTGATATTTATTTCAAAAATAATCGACGGTAAAACCGTACCCGAAGGTCTTTGCCTCAACTGCGCTATGGAAATGAATATTGGTCCCATTAAGCAGATGATGGACAGTATGGGTATTACCGAAGAAGATGTTGATGCAATCAGCGAGCAGTTCACACAGATGTTCCCCGACAATGATGAAGAGGGTTCATTTGAAAGTGGCGGTTCCCCGACTATGCCTTTTTTACAAGGCCTTTTCGGCGATTTGCAAAACAGCCTTACAGTCAAAAATGAAAACAGCGACGAAGTAAAAGCTACATCTTCAAAGGCTACCTCAGGCGCAGCGTCAGGTACCAAGAAGGATAAAAAGCAGAAAGAGAAGAAGAGAAAGTTTCTTTCACTTTACTGCACAGACCTTACTGCAAAGGCTCGTGAGGGCAAGATTGATAACATTATCGGCAGAGATAAAGAGCTTTCAAGAGTTG
>JAZQZO010000237.1:0-4543 GCA_045634065.1 Acutalibacteraceae bacterium | reverse complement strand
CGGCCCGGGAAGATAAGGCGATGCCGACACAATACCACCTTAGGTAAAACTAGGGTGGTACAATACTTTGCCTTAATAGCTCAGTCGGTAGAGCACGCGGCTGTTAACCGCGGTGTCACAGGTTCGAGTCCTGTTTGAGGCGCCAAAAAAGACAGATACTCATTCGAGTGTCTGTCTTTTTTTCTTTTTGGTTTCTCAACAGTTCTCTCACCTGTTCCACCGTAATTCCACAGACGTAACTAGCGGCTGGTTCAGGCGAGCCGCTGCCTGTGGCAGATGCAGGCGAAGGCTGAACAGGAAAAACAAGGAGTATCACGAAGCGCTCCAAGCGAGTGAGACGACAATGTTTCTGACCGACAATCGCTTACCTTTTCTGAACTGTTGAATCGTGGATGTCACAGGTTCGAGTTTAATAAACACTTGCAAATTAATATAGTAAATGATATACTATAAATATTATATTATTAGAGGTGTATTTATTATGAAAAAAAGCTATGTACGTATTTTTTCACTTATACTTTCAATTATTATGATTGGTACTTTTTCTATTATTAGTAGCGCATATTCTCTTTCTGAAGATGATTGGATTAAACTTGAGGGAGTTTGTAGTACACCTGCAGAGAATTTTAGCTGGACATTTGATGAGAAAACAGGTGTTTTGTCGGTTAGCGGTAATGGAGGGATGCCTGTTTTTGATGAGTTAAACAATGAATCTGTAACTTTATATGAAACTCCTTGGCTTGATCTTTACGATAAAATAACTAAAATTGTTGTTGAAGAAGGAATTACTTATATTAGTTCAGGTTCATTTAATGGTCTTACTAATGTAACTAATGTAGTATTACCTGAATCGCTTCTTGCTATAGGTATCTGGGCTTTCAAATGGTGTACCTCACTTGAATTGATTAATATACCTGATAGTGTTATGTTTATTGGGGAACAAGCTTTTGGTACTACGAGTTTGAAGAAAGTTATAATACCTGATATGATCGCTATTGATTCTACTTCTTTTCTGACATATACAATTGAAGAAATGTATGTTCCGGGAAACATCGAATTGTTTGGTGGTTCATCAATATATTTAACAAACTCACCAAAAGTAAAAAAAGTAGTTAACAAGTCGACGGATGTATACGCTGAACCTTTAACAATACGTGGTAAATTTATGAATACTGAATTTGCTTCAAAGTTTGTTGATGTTAATATGTCAGCACAAAATAGATTGATTGAATCTGTAATAAAAGGTGAAAGCAAGACAAAAGATGAATGCTATGTTGAATCAGCAAAGGATATTTTAGGTGTTACATTTGAAAATGCAAATCAATTTTGGGATTATGCGAATAATCAGTTTGGGGATTCGATTGCTGTATATTATTGTTTAGCTGAATCTGTTCAGGAAAAGTATTGTATTGAAAACAGCATTGAATATATTAATATTACTGCAGATTATACCGATGAAGAGGTTGTTCCGCCGACTGAAGATTCTGAAGAGAAAGAAGAAAATGACCAATCTGCTACTGAGGATAATAGTGAGAGTAAAAATGATAAAAATTTAATCACAGAGTTTTTTGAAATGGTAATGGCTTTCATTAATAATATTATCGAGTGGTTTAAAAATATATTTTAGTATTATTTATATGCAGGTAGTGAAGTGAGCTACCTGCATTCTTGTTATAGAGTGAATTTGTTTTACAGTGACTCTACCTCGGCGGGGCAAAAATCACCTTCACCTGTAATTTTAACGCGTACCAACAAAATTAACAGTATAATAAACTTAATAATAAATAAAAAGAGGATATCTACGGATATCCTCTTAATTATTAATTTCTCATTTCTCGTTCAATCCACGCCATAATGAGATTGACGATTTTTTCAATTTGTAAATCATTGAGCTCTTTGCCGGGCCTGACCTTGTACCACTTAAAAAGACAACCTCGACAACAACAGGCAGTGGCGTGCTGAGCCACAAAAACGGGATGACCTCTCATTGGCGTTTGCTTTCCGTCGTTGGGAATAGTAGCAGGGGCGAGACGGCTTCTGATAAAATCATCAGCGTGAAGTCGAATGGTGTCTATACCTTTGTCTAGGATATATGCCTTGTCTTTCGACGTCAAATGAAAAGAAGCTCTAAACTTAGAACTCTGAAGCTTGTCGAGAGCTTCATCAAGAGTCTGCATCAGTTAGATGATGCGAGCCATTCGTGCTCTTTGGCATAGAAACGGGTTGTCTTATACCAGGGGTCGTCGGGGAGATGTCTTATCATCCACACATAGCACATCTCATAGCCGGGAGCCACAACCTGATGGTGGTCGTTGCCGTCGGTGATGTATGAAGCTGAGCCTTCAACACTCTTATAAACATCGTCACCTATGAAGCAAGCACCGAAACCCTGAGGCTTATCAAACTGATAGTAATATACTTCAGGTTGAGGATGATGATGAGGGGGATAGCTTGACCACTTGCCCGGCTGATTGAAAACCTCGCCAAGCACCATATTTGAATAGGGGGCATTGTCATAATCGAAAACAGTTGAGCAGATTCTGTGACCTGTACCGCCCCACTGACCTTTTCCGAATTCTTGATAGAGAATATCTTCTGGTTTGTAGAAAACAGGTGCGAAGTCATTATCGTTGTCGGTCTGCTGAATGAGGATTTCAGTGCCCTCTTTAGCAGTTATGCTGACCTCAACATTACGGGGCACGTGAAGGCAATAAGGGGTCTTTTCAAAAGGTCCGCTACGCTTCATTGTTTCAGTGGTACCTTGCCAAGAAATTGAGGCTTCACCTCTGAGAATAAGAAAAGCTGTTTCGTTAGCTTTGTCGAGAACGGTGATGGTTTCACCCTCGGTGAATTTTTTGACCTTGATAGTCATAAGCATATCGGCGTGTTTTTTGCCCATCTCGCAGATGAGTCTTTCACCGTTCTGGTTATATTCGTTATATTCGAGCATAGTATTATCTCCTTTGCTTTGGTTATGAGAGAATTGTATTACAATTACGGGGATTTTTCAAGGTGTTTTTATTGTAAAGAGAAAATTGATGTGATATAATCAACAAAGAATAACAAAAGGAGAAAAAAATATGCCATACTTATTCACACACTTCAAAGAAAAAATAACACCCGACGGGGAGCAGGTATATATTTCAGTCAGCCGTGACGGCTTTAACTGGGAAGAACTAAATAGCGGTCTGCCTATTCTCACTGCAGAAAAAGGTTTCAAGGGTTGCCGTGATATTGAAATTGTCAGAACTTACGACGGAGGTTTTGTTATCCTTACAACTGACGAGTGTATTGCTTATCGTTACGATGAAAACTATAATGTTAACTGGAAAGTCGTCAACCGTACGGGTAGCAAGTGCCTTAGAATGTGGAAGACCAAAGATATGATAAACTTCTCAGAAGAAATTCTCGCTCCCATCGGTACAGAAAACTTTGGCTGTATGTGGGCCCCTGAAGTGTACTATGAAGAAGATACGGGAGAGTACCTTATTCATTGGGGTTCAACTGTAAAAGAAGATGATTACAGTCATATGTCAATTTATTGTAGTGTCACAAAAGACTTCGAAACTTTCTCGGAGCCTAAGCTGTTCTTCACAAAAGATAACGAAATTCTCGATACCCATATAAGAAAAATTGACGGTGTTTATCATATGTTTTATAAGAACGCTGACCATCCGCCGATGAATATGCACGCAACTTCAGATAATCTTTACGGGCCTTATAAGCACGATGAAGAGTTTGAAAAATATATGGCATCTCTGGGCAATGCAGGCAGCTATGAGGCTCCCACTACCCTCGTTTTGCCAGACGGCAGATGGTGCCTTATGATTGACTTCTTTGGCTGTGAAAAGGCTAAAATGGGTTATGTACCATTTGTATCATCAAAGCCCGGCGACAGCAATTTCTCAATGGCAAAAGAGAGCTTCTCATTCCCTTACGGCTTCAAGCACGGCGGTATTGTAGAAATCAGTGAAGAGGAGTATGACAGACTCAAGATTTATTACAAAAATTCATAAAACTTCCTTTTGCAACCGTGGGTTGCGCAATTGCAAGCCATACTTTATGGCTCTTTACCACTTGTTGTGATAAACTTTAATCACAACGAAAGGAGGAAGTTAAGATGAAACTTCACGAAAAAATTTATTCTCAGAGAAAACTTAAGGGACTTTCACAGGAAGAGCTTGCAGAAAAACTCGGTGTATCAAGGCAAGCTGTAAGCAAATGGGAAACAGGAGAAGCCTTGCCTGAAATAACAAAGCTCAAAGGTCTTGCAGAGGTTTTCGGTATTACAACTGATTTTCTTCTCAATGATAATGAAGATGTTTATGTGAAAGGTCAGGTGAACACTCTCGACCCTTTTGACAGATTTATGGATTGGTTTGAGACTCTGCCTTCAAAGCTTGCGCCGTTCTTTAAAAGATATGGTTGGCTTGGCGGTATATTGCTGATAGTTTTAGGTATATACCGTGTTATAACAAATTTAGCAGGTATGATAACCTTCAGCGGTGCCCCCTCGGGCTTTGCTGTACCTGCTCTGATTATG
>JAZQZO010000236.1:0-1775 GCA_045634065.1 Acutalibacteraceae bacterium | reverse complement strand
ATTTTCTCGTCATGAGACACCTTGGCATATCCGTAACCCGGCAGGTGAACAAGACGGCAAGTATCAAGTTTAAAGAAGTTGATTGTGACTGTTTTACCCGGCATCGAGCTGACTCTTGCCAGAGATTTGCGGTTCATAAGTCTGTTTAGCAGTGAACTTTTACCGACATTTGATCGACCCGAGAAAGCAACCTCAGGCATATCTGAAGGCATAAGTTGTTTAGCCACACCGAAAGATGTTTCAAATTGTGCATTATCAAACTTCATTTCGCTTTCTCCTTCCGTTCTGTACAGGTGGTTTCACACCGCCTCTACGCGTAAATTTCACTGTTGATTCACCCGAAACATCGAATGTCTTATCACTTTTAAAAGCTATATCAAAAACTTCCTGAGCTTTTGAGACGGGAATGAATTCAAGTCCCTGTTTAACCTTTTCGTCAATCTCCCATAAATCAGGCATATTTTCCTTTGGTATTATAACTTTCTTGGCGCCTGATTTATACGCAGCCATACTTTTTTCTCTGAGTCCGCCGATTCGCATTACTCTGCCTGTAAGGGAAATTTCACCTGTCATAGTAACAAATCTGTCAACTTTAAAGTTTCCGAGTGCTGAGAGAATTGCTGTAGCCATAGTAATACCTGCAGACGGACCATCTTTTGGTACTGCACCCTCAGGTGCGTGGATATGAATATCTTTCTCCGTCCACACCTTATAGTCAATACCGTATTTTTCGCCGATGCTTCTTATAAAACTGATTGCTGTTTTAGCCGATTCTTTCATAACATCACCAAGTGAACCGGTCAGTTCAAGTTTACCCGTACCGGGCATAACAGCAACTTCGATTTGTGTTATGCATCCGCCAACTGACGAATAAGCAAGACCGTTCACAACGCCGACTAAATCTTCTGTTTCAACAGTTTCGGGAATATATTTCTCGGGTCCCAGCATTTCTTTTATGAGTTCAGCAGTGATACTGATTCTTTTTATTTCTTCACTTTCAAGCTTAACAACACACTTACGTAGAAGTGATGCTATCACTTGCTCAAGACGGCGCACACCTGCTTCACGGGTATAACCGTCAATTAAAAATCTTATGGATTTATCACTTATGCGAACATTGTTGCCTGTCAATTCGTGCATCTTCATCTGCTTTTTGACGAGATGATTTTTAGCGATCATTAATTTTTCTTCAGCCGTGTATCCGGGAAGTTCAATAATTTCCATTCTGTCAAAAAGCGGTGCCGGTATTGCAGAGGCATCATTTGCTGTTGTAATAAAAAGCACTTTGCTTAAATCAACCGGGAATTCGAGATAGTTATCTCTGAATGTGTTGTTCTGCTCTGGGTCAAGCACCTCAAGAAGAGCAGATGACGGATCGCCCTTATAGCTTGAACCGAGCTTGTCAATTTCGTCGAGAAGAACAATAGGATTCATTGACTTCGCCTGATTGAGGGCAGATATAATTCTGCCTGGCATTGATCCTATATAAGTTTTTCTGTGACCTCTGATTTCAGCTTCATCACTTACACCGCCAAGAGCAAGACGAGTATACTTTCTGCCCATTGTTTCAGCTACAGAACGAACAATAGATGTCTTACCCACACCGGGAGGGCCAACGAGACAGATAATCTGTCCTTTTATATTCTGAGTTCTTGCCTTAACCGCAAGCATCTCGATAAATCTTTCTTTTACAGATTTCATACCGTAATGATCTTCATCGAGCTTTTTCTGAGCTGCAACAAGGTCATATTTATCCTCTGTATAAGAGCCGAAAG
>JAZQZO010000235.1:0-10604 GCA_045634065.1 Acutalibacteraceae bacterium | reverse complement strand
CGTTGTTCACCACGCACTTAAAAAGTGTAAGGGCGAGGCATTTGACGTTGTTGCTGAAACAATCAAAAAGACAGCTTTCAAGATTACACGTATGGGTCAGCTTGTGGCTTCAGAAGCATCAAAAAGACTGGGAGTTCCTTTTGGTATTGTTGACCTTTCACTTGCTCCCACACCTGAAAAGGGCGATAGTGTTGCAAGAATCTTAGAAGAAATGGGCATCGAAGTGTGCGGTACTCACGGAACAACAGCCGCACTTGCGCTTCTCAATGATGCTGTTAAAAAAGGCGGCGTTATGGCAAGTAATCACGTCGGTGGTCTTTCAGGTGCATTTATTCCCGTCAGCGAAGACGAGGGTATGATTGAAGCTGCTCTTAAAAATGCACTCACACTTGATAAGCTCGAAGCTATGACTTGTGTTTGCTCCGTTGGCCTTGATATGATTGCAGTGCCCGGTGACACTTCAGCTGAGACTATCTCCGCAATTATTGCCGATGAGGCTGCTATCGGTGTGGTTAATACAAAGACCACAGCGGTGAGAATTATACCTGCTATGGGTAAAAAGGTTGGAGAGATTATTGAATTCGGAGGCCTTTTAGGCTCAGCTCCCGTTATGCCTGTTCACGAGTTTTCAAGTGTTGACTTTATTGCACGCGGTGGCAGAATTCCTGCACCTATGCACTCACTCAAGAACTAATTCGGAATTGCAACAAACTTTTTAATAGTAAAGTTTATTCCCGATAAATAACATCGCCTTTTTGGTTCTTTTTGAGCGATAGCAAAAAGAACGCCGGTCCGGCGAGGACGAGTACAACAAAATAAGAAGATGATAAAATGAAAATTATTGACATCATAACTGCCGATAAGCCGTCGCTTTCTTTTGAGGTGTTTCCGCCAAAGACAAGTGATACCTTTGAAAGCGTAAAAGAAGCTACTCAGGAAATAGCTCTGCTTAAACCGTCCTATATGTCTGTTACTTACGGTGCAGGCGGTGGCACAAGCGAATTTACGGTGAATATCGCTGAAAACCTTGAAAAAAACTTCGGCGTACCTACACTTGCTCATCTAAGCTGTGTTTCATCGACCAAAGATGAAATTCACGAACAACTTGATATTTTAAAAAGCAGAGGCATTGGCAATATTCTTGCTCTTAGAGGAGATATACCTGATGGTATGTCAAGAGATAACCTTGACTATCACTATGCTTCAGAGCTGACTTCGGAAATCAAAGCATATGGCGGTTTCTGTATCGGTGCAGCTTGTTATCCTGAAAGTCACCCCGAAAGTGCAACTTCTTTTGACGATATCCGCTATCTTAAAGAAAAGGTAGATGCCGGTGCAGAGTTTCTTGTAACACAGATGTTTTTTGATAACGATGTGCTTTATAATTTTATGTACCGCATCAGGGAAGCAGGTATCAATGTACCTGTTGTTGCAGGTATAATGCCGGTGACAAACCCGAAATCTATAAAGAGGATCTGCCGCATTTCAGGTGCGGCACTGCCTCAGAGATTCTGCAGGATAGTTGACAAATACGGTGATGATGCCGAGCAGATGAAGCAGGCGGGTATTGCCTATGCGACTCAGCAGATAATTGACCTTTACGCCAATGGAATCAATGCAGTTCACGTTTATTCAATGAACAAGCCTGACGTAGCAAAAGCTATTCAGGATAATGTTTCGGCAATAATAAAGTAAAGAAAATCTGCGCGTTTTTGATTCTTTTTGCGTACTAGCAAAAAGAATGCCTTGCGGCGAGCTGAATGAATAATTTAGGGTCGCTTCGCTCCGATTATATTTGTTTCGGATGCGACTCTTATCTTATTAATAAATCCACTAAAAGGAATTTTTATGACTGAGAATACTTTGATCTTTCTTTCAAAAAAAGGTGAGGAAATCGAACCTGATAAAAAAGAAGCCCTTAGATATATGGGGTGTAAGGGTGATATGCCTGATGGGGACTTAGAAAAAATATATGAGAAATGTCTTCGAGAGTACAAGAAAGTTGCTTCATATAAGGCTCTTTACAGAAAAGTTTCTGTGATGCTGAAAGATAATGCTATCGTCGATTTCGGCTTTTGCAAGATTAAGAACGAAAATCTATATAAGAACTTAAGTGGTTGTGGCAGTGCTTATATTTTTGCTGCTACTGCAGGGGCAGGTGTTGACCGCCTGCTTCTTCGCTATGCTAAAACTTCGCCTGCATATGCCGTTGTTGCAGATTGTATTGCTTCTTCTGCTATAGAGGTATGGTGCGATGAAGTCAACGAAGAGATAAGCAGGCGATACGAAACAAAGCCCCGTTTCAGTCCGGGGTATGGCGGAGTAAGTCTTGAATATCAGAAAGATGTATTGTCGTTTCTTAATGCAGAAAGAAAGATTGGCATAACCCTGAGTGATGCTCTTATGATGATACCTGCAAAGAGTGTTACTGCTTTTGTGGGAATTGTGAAAAATAAACAGTCGGTGCAAGCTGACGAAAAATGAAGTCTGATGATGATGGGGCGGCTCCGCGAAATCACGAAGTGATTTCCGCGGCACCCCGTACGGGGTGCCGCGAGCCGAATGAAATTCGGCTGCGGAGCCGCCTTCACCGCTGACCGGGGGAGAATTGTTATGAACATCAAAGATTTATTAGGTAAACAGCGTCTGTATTTTGATGGCGGTATGGGTACACTGTTGCAGGCAAAGGGACTTAAACCCGGCGAACTGCCCGAAATTTGGAACATAACCCATCCGGATATAATTAAAGATATACACCTTGCTTATCTTAATGCAGGCAGTAATATAATCACTTCAAACACCTTTGGTGCAAACTGCCTTAAGTTTGATAATCTTGAAGAGATTATATCTTCGGCTATAGTTAATGCAAAGAATGCTATTGCTGAGTTTGACGGCGACAAAGACAGATGCTTTGTTGCTCTTGATATGGGACCTCTCGGCAAAATGCTGGAGCCTTTGGGTGATATGAAGTTTGAAGATGCTGTCAGTGTTTTCAAAGAAACTGCTGTGCTTGGCGAAAAGTACGGTGCTGACCTTGTGATAATCGAAACTATGAACGACAGCTACGAAACCAAGGCTGCTGTGCTTGCTTGCAAGGAAAACACATCTTTGCCTGTAATTGTCAGCAATGTTTTCGACGAAAACAAAAAGCTTATGACAGGTGCCGATCCTATGGCTATGATTGCTATGCTGGAAGGCTTGGGTGTTGATGCTATAGGTATGAATTGCTCTCTGGGTCCTGATCAGATGATGGAAGTTGCCAAGGATTATGTGAAATATGCTTCAATTCCTGTAGTTGTAAGCCCTAATGCAGGTATGCCCAGAACTGAAAACGGCAAGACGGTTTTTGATGTGTCTGCTGATAAATTTTCCGATATTATGAAAGAAATTGCTCTTATGGGGGTTTCTGTTCTTGGTGGTTGTTGTGGTACAACTCCCGAATATATAAAAAAGACCGTGGAAAAGACAAAAGATATTCCTTATGAGTCACCAACAAATAAAAACATTACTATGGTGTCATCATATACCCACGCTGTAGAAATCGGCAGAGTACCCACGCTTATAGGAGAGAGAATCAACCCCACAGGTAAACCGAAATTTAAGCAGGCTCTTCGCGAGAAGAATATCGGTTATATTATCAATGAGGGTATCTCACAGCAGGAGAAAGGTGTGCAGATTCTTGATGTGAATGTGGGTCTGCCCGAAATAGATGAAGACGAAATGTTGACCGTTGCTGTCAAAGAACTTCAGAGTGTACTTGATTTGCCATTGCAGCTCGACAGTGTAAAGGCTTCTTCTCTTGAAAAGGCTATGCGAGTTTATAACGGCAAACCTCTCGTGAATTCTGTCAACGGCAAGCAGGAGAGTATGGATGCTATTCTGCCTCTTGTGAAAAAGTACGGCGGTTGTGTTATCGCTCTGACTATTGACGAAAAAGGAATCCCTGATACGGCTGAGGGCAGATGCGCTATTGCTGAAAAAATTGTCAGAGAGTGCGAGAAATACGGTATCGACAAAAAAGAAATCATCGTTGACCCTCTTGCTATGACGGTTTCTTCTGATGATAACAGCGGTAAAATCACCCTGGAAAGTGTAAAGCTCATAAAAGAAAAACTCGGAATCAAAACAAGTCTCGGTGTATCTAATATATCATTTGGCCTGCCGAGAAGAGACGAGGTCAACAGTATTTTTATGTCACTTGCTTTTAATATGGGTCTCGACTGTGCTATTATGAATCCTTATTCTGTGGCGATGATGCAGAGCTATTACACCTATATGGCACTTCTCGGAATGGACAAAAGCTGTATGAAATATATAGATTTTGCATCAAATGTTAAGACTGAAAGTGTTTTTGCGGACTCTGCCGTAAAGGTTAGTGCGGAATCCGGTAGTTCTCTTCAGCGTGCAATTATAAAAGGTATAAAAAACGAGACTTATACTTTTGCCAAAGAGCTGCTTAAAGATAAAGCACCTATGGATGTAATAAATGAAGAGATTGTTCCTGCTCTTGACGAAGTTGGTAAGTGCTTCGAGAAAAAGACAATGTATCTTCCTCAACTTCTTATGGCTGCCGAGGCTGCATCAAAGGCTTTTGACGCTGTAAAAGAATCAATGAGTGAAAATATAGGCGAGAGCAAGGGTAAAATTATTGTTGCAACAGTAAAGGGTGATATCCACGATATAGGCAAAAACATTGTCAAGGTACTGCTCGAAAACTATGGTTATGATGTTATTGACTTGGGTAAAGACGTCGAGCCGGAAAAAGTTGTTGCAGCAGCTAAAGAAAATGTCGTTAAACTTGTGGGCCTCAGCGCCCTTATGACAACAACCACAGAAGCTATGGCTGAAACTGTTGCTCTTTTGAAGAAAGAGTGTCCTGATACCAAAACTATGGTAGGTGGAGCCGTGCTGACTGAGGAATATGCCCGTATGATAGGTGCGGACTATTATGCAAAAGACGCTATGGAAGGAGTCAGAATAGCTGAGAGTGTTTTCTGATTTTCATATTCATAAATTTCTTGACAGTAAAGAGAATATAAACTAAAATTAATGGGTCGGTAGAAATGCCGGCTCATTTCTATGTTTGAGGTATAATATGAAATATAATAAAATTGTCAAAGCTGAGTTTATAGAAAGACCAAATCGCTTTGTTGCAAAAGTTTTGCTTGAGGGTGAAGAGCTATATTGCCACGTTAAAAACACCGGCAGATGCAGAGAATTATTGCAACCCGGTGCTGAGGTGTATTTGGAGGACAGTCAAAACCCAAATCGCAAATACAGATATTCACTCGTTTCGGTTAAAAAGGGCGAGAGAATTGTCAATATGGATTCTCAGGCACCTAACAAGGCTGTTTTTGAGTGGCTGAACAACGGTAGTCTGTTTAAAGATATAAAATTCCTGAAGCCCGAATGTAAATACGGATCTTCAAGGTTTGATTTTTACTGCGAGTACGAAGATAAGAAAGCCTATATTGAAGTCAAGGGAGTAACATTGGAAAATGAAAACGTGGTGTCATTCCCTGATGCGCCAACTGAAAGAGGGGCAAGACACGTAGGCGAACTCTCGGAATGTATAAAAGAGGGCTTTGAAGCCTATATAATATTTGTAGTGCAGATGAAAGACGTGTTTTATTTCACAACAAATGAAGCCCACGATCCGGTCTTTGCTGCTGCTTTGAAAAAAGCTAAAGATGAGGGTGTGAATATTATAGCTGTAGACTGCAGGGTTACACCTGAGGAAATGGTGATTGAAGATTTCGTGAAAGTGCAAGTCTGAGGTGCGGGCTCAGGGCTGCGGCGAAGCCGCAGCGAGGCGACGCAGTCGCCTCAAATCCACTTCGTGGATTTCCTGAGCCCGAGCTTCAATTTTGATGATACTTTCAATAAAATAAAGGAAAAATATCACCAAAAAATATTGCTAATCATATAAAATTATGTTATCATTACACTATGTATGAATGTTTCCCGAAAGGTTTAAATATGACTAAAATAACAAGAACTATTATCCTTTTAATTCTGTGCCTTTTTTTAGGTGCAAATTTGATTTTGCCGGTGTTTGCAGAAGGTGAAAATCAGCAGTCTATCCTTTGCATTTCACATAGAGGTGACTCTGCCGAGTTTGAAAGTAATACCCCTGAAGCGGTGATGTCAGCCTTCGGTAAAGGTGCCGATTTTGTAAGTGTAAATATCAGAAAATCAGCCGATAACGAACTGCTTTTGTGCAATGAAAATGAAACTGAAATCAAGGGTGTAACTCTTAAAGAGATGATATCACTTCTAGATGAGGATGATGTTCTGATTTTAGATTTCGAGATAGGACTCCAAGATGAGATTTATAGCCTTATTGAAGAGGAAAATGCTTTTAATTCAGTGATGCTGAGAATAAATGACAGTGCAAAAAATATTGCAGGATGGCTCAAGGATAAAAATGAAAATCTGCAGGTTATCGGTGTATATGACAGCTTTGTGGTTTTTACGGCAATGAGTCACATTAAGACTCTCAGCGATGAGGGTATGAAATTTGTGCAGTATCAGAGTAAGAATTATTTCAATGAGATGTTCGGTTCGTTTGTCTCTAAGAAACTCAAGGCTGAGACTGATACAAAAGCAATAGCTTTGACCTATGACCCGGATTTATGCGGTCAGAGAAGCGACAGTGAAGACGGTTGGAATGATCTGATAAAAAAAGGTTTCAGTGTTATTGAAACCAATAATCTTAGTGCTTTTATTTCATATGTTGAAGCAAATAAGAATATCAGGATTGAACTTGACGCTGCTTGCAAAAGGGCAGAAACTATAGAGACAGAAAAATATAACAATGTCAGCAGAGAAAATCTTGAAGATGCTATAAATACAGCAAAAGAGCTGTTAAACCGCGAGGTTGTTTCATCTGATGAAATGCAGAGCAGTCTTTCGGCGATCAGATTGGCCGTGGAAAATCTCGCCTTTAAAACAGGTGAGGACACCCAGAAAGGCGCACTCAATATTACATCAGGCAAGGTTATTGCTGCTGTTTTAGTCGGAGCAGTTATATTAGCTGCTCAGGTATACACATACAAAATGCAGAAAGGTAAAAAGAAATAAGGAGAAAACCTTAGTGCATTTTAATTTATAAGAAAACTTATATGTTAGGAGGAATTGCATTGGCTAAAGCAAAGAAAAACTGGATTGAATATGCCAAAACACCTGAATCGGTGGGTATATCATCAAAAGAAGTTCAGGCTTTTATTGATGAGTGTATTGAGAAAAACAAGGAGCTTCACTCAATTACTGTAATGCGTCACGGAAAGATTGCCTGCGAGATTTACAGAGACCCCTTTAAACCTCAGCACAGACATATGATGTATTCCGTTTCAAAGAGCTTCACATCAACAGCTATAGGCTTTGCAGTTGACGAAGGGTACCTTACAGTTGATACAAGATTTGTAGATATTTTCCCTGAGGCAAGAACAGACAAAGAAGATGAATATCTCGAAGAGATGACCATTGAAGACCTTCTCACAATGAGAAGCGGTAAGAATGTAAGTATTTTTCTCGACAGAACAAAGGACCGTTGGTTCAGAGATATCGTAGATTCGCCCTGGATTTCAGAGCCGGGTACAGAGTTTCTTTATATAAGCGAGAATATGTATCTGCTTTGTTGCTGTATCCACAAGCTTACAGGTATGAGTGTTATTGAATATCTCATACCTCGTCTTTTTGAACCTCTTGGTATGGAGGAGCCTTTCTGGGAAAAATGCCCCAGTGGTATAGAAGCAGGTGGTTGGGGCCTTATGATTACCGGTGAGGACCTTGCCAAGTTTACATACTGTTATCAGCAGATGGGCAAATTCGGCGGAAAACAGGTAATTCCCGAGTGGTGGGTAAAAGAAGCCACAGCGTATCACGCCGACAATTCCGGTTCATCTGATACCTCTGATTCAGTTGTAGGTTACGGATATTGCTTCTGGAGAAATGCGGGTATAGAAAACTCTTACCGTGCAGACGGAATGTTCTGCCAGTTTGGTATGGTGTTCCCTGACTATGATGCTTGTCTTACAATGACAGCAGGTGAAATTAACGAGCAGGGAATGAGAGATGTCATCTGGAATCACTTCCCGAAAGCATTTATCGAAGCTGATAAAAAAGCAGAAACCACACCGATAGTTGCTCCGGCTTTTCCGAAACTTGAGCCTAAACCTCGTTCACTTGCTCTTGAAAGCAGAATTGACGGAAAGAAAATCCGATTCAGAAAGCCGATTGTTATGAATGTTGTTGGTTATCCCGTCAGTGTTGTACCTCTGCCGGCACTTTTCATAGCCGCAGACAAGGCGGGCAACATCAGTGATGTCACTTTCAATTTCCGTGAAAATGATATGCAGATGAGCTGGGCTGAGGGTGATGAAATCAACAGTATAGCAATAGGTCTTGACGGTGAATATCGTTGGGGTGATATAGTTCTCGGCACAATGCCTTTCACCAGTTGTGCTACTGCTTGTTGGAACAGTGAAAATGAACTCGAGGTACATATCCGCTGTGTTGAAGCGGTTGCAGAGAGAATAATTCACTTTAAATTCAACGGTGATAATGTTATAATGCGTCCCTCATCAGTGCCTAACGCCGCAGTTGTGGCAGAATCACTTAAAGATACTGTTAAGGATGTAATCAAACAGCCTCTTGTGCAGTCGGCTGTGAGTAAAGCTATACCGCACGTTATGCCCCTTGTTGATGCTGTTCAGCGAGGAAAAATCAACGTTGACGGTCATCTGAGCAGATTCAAGAAGAAATAATAACAATAAGAATAGGAGAAAAATTATGCTTAGCACTTTATTTATAATACTTTGCGTGGTTGAAATACCTTTAGTTGCATTGTTCCTTAAATTTTATTGGCCGGACAGATCAATAAAATCATTCACAACAAAAATTGTATGTTCACTCATTTTTGTAGTTTTGGGTGTGTTAGCCGCAAAATCATCAGGTAATAACTCACTATACGCAGACTATATGATATGGGGTCTTGCTTTCGGTATGGCAGGAGACTTATTGCTTCACGCTCTTACAACAAAAATGCTTCCCTTTATTCTTGGTGTAGTTGCTTTTCTTGTAGGTCATATATATTATATTCTTGGCTTACAAAGAGCGATTTACACAACAGGTTACAGCAAGGGTGCTTTTGTATGGTATGAAATAGTTATAGTTGCTGTATTATTAGTTATTGCAGTTATCTATGGCTTAAAGACCAATGCATTCAAGAGAAAAGGTGCAATGGCTTACGGTCTTCTCGCTTACGGTGTTGTTCTTGCAACAATGCTCGCAAAGGCTGTGAGATATGTTATCGGCGAAATCGCCTACGGTACAAATGATAATATGCTAATGGTGGCTCTTACTGTAGGTTTAGGTGCGGTACTCTTTGTGCTTTCAGACCTTTCTTTGGGTATTATTCTTGTTGATGACAAACCTTGTAAAAGAGGAATGAGAATCTTCAATATCACAACTTATTATGCTGCTCAGGTGCTTCTTGCAGCAAGTATATTCTTTGTGTTTTCAAGAGAGCTTTATTAAAATTCAAGGGCGACCCTACAAGGTTGCCCTATAATATCAAGGAGATTAAATTATGAGACTTCCAACCTATCCTATTGTAACTATTGACCCTCATTTCAGTATATGGTCAAAACAAGACACTCTTACCGACGGTGATACATATCTTTGGTGCGGTATAAAAAAACGCATCGAAGGTAAAATAACAGTTGACGGTGAAACCTTCAGATTCCTCGGCAAGGGCAAGGAAGATGCTATCCCTCAGATAGGAAATGAAATTACACCCTATACCAGCACATACATATTCGAGAATGAAAAAGTTCAGCTTAAGTTTATCACCTGGTCACCTTTTATTCTTGATGATTTTCATCTGCTCAGCACACCTTGTGCATACCTTGATACAAAAATCAAGTCTCTTGACGGTGAAGCTCACGATGTAAGTGTTTGTTTCACTGCTTACGAAGAGCTTGTTCAGGGCAAAAAGAAAGGCAAGATGACAAAATACAGTGATAATGTTGAGGGTGAAAGATTCGTTAAAATGGGTCTTACAAAGCAGTCTCCTCTCAATGATTCAGGTGACGAGTACGCAGCTGACTGGGGTTATGCGTGCCTTTGGGGTGAAGACAACAGCGTTTGTAAAGAGGGCATCAAGTCAACAGCAGCTGCTAAAAAATGTAAGAGAGCAGAGTTTTCAACTGTTATTGCTTATGATGATGTTTATTCTATTGATTACTTCGGAGATAAGCTCAAGGGCCTTTGGGCAGAAAAATTTGAAAACATTGATCAGGCTATGAAGTACTGCAAGGATAACCGCAAGGAAATTCTTGAGAGAGTAAAGGCTTGTGAAAAGACTATTCTTGACGATGCCAAGGAATTCGGCAAAGACTATCAGACTATTCTTATCGCTGCTGCAAGGCAGGTTTTAGCTGCTCATAAGCTTGTCAGAAACAAAGATGGCGAGCTTCTCTATATGTCAAAGGAATGCCATTCAAACGGCTGTATAAACACCGTTGACGTATCATATCCTGCAATGCCTATGTATCTGCTTTATGCTCCCGAGCTTGTTAAGGCTATGCTTACAGGCATAT
>JAZQZO010000234.1:0-2504 GCA_045634065.1 Acutalibacteraceae bacterium | reverse complement strand
GGTATCTTTGCTGTCAACAAGTCATCGCTATACGGTACGACAAACTCGGGTACAAACAGCATATAAGCTCCACCTAAAATAACAGCAAGACACACTATAACGCTAACAACTATTTTTTTAAAATTTTTCTTACCCATCTTTTTCTTGAAGTTTTTCATAGCTAGCTCAGGACTGACTTCCTCAATGCCTGTATTATAACAATAATCCTCAAGCTCCTGCTTGCACTCCTGACAGGTTGAAAGATGCTCCTCAACCATTTCTCTTGAATCCTCTGAACAGACCTCGTCAGCATAGAGAGGAAGCAAATCTCTTATTACATTACACTTATTCATTATTCATTCGCTCCTTTATCATTTGTTTTGATCTGAAAAATGTCACCCTCGCCCAGCTCTCGCTCTTATGAAAGACCTCTGCTATTTTGCCGAAAGAAAAGCTACCAAGCACCCTCAAGGTGAAAACCTCCTTATACGGCTCAGGCAAATCGTGAAGCACCCGAAGAATCAACATTGAGTCCTCACTGTCGATTATAGCATCAATGATATCTTCGTCGGTACTCGGCAGATTTTCAGGTATTTCCTGATTTTGGTGTGACTTTTTCAATCGGGAATAGTAGGTGTTTTTGGCAATGGTACAAAGCCAGGTGAGGATATTTTGCTGCGGGTCGTATTTTTCAATATTCTTAAGCGCCTTAAAAAATGTTTCCTGAGTTATCTCCTCAGCTGTGTTGGGGTCTTTGCTTATGGAAAGCATATAGCGATAAACCAACGGAAAATAATCACGGTAGACCCTTTCAAAGTCTTTGTCCATCACTTTCACCTTCCTTTCCCTTTTCATATGTTATACTCCCGAGAAGCGGTTTCGTTACAAGTTTTTGAAAAAAATCAGATATTTTTTCAGCCACCCCGAAAGGTGGCTGCGTTTATTATTCAAGCACCGGATACTCAAGACCAATCAGCTCTCTTATCTTATCAAGAATATGCATTACATCTGAAGTGGCTTTGAGAGGCACCATTGAGCTTTCACTTCGCCCTGCTCTGATATCTTCGGCTACTGCATCAAACTCATCAAGATAGGAGTTAAACTTGGGTCCCTTGCCCTTGAATGTTTCTCTCCTGAAGAGGCCCTTTTTATATGTCACTCCGTTGGCACAGTGATAGAAAGGTGCTTTGATTTCGCCATTTTCACCCTTGATTGACATTTTTTCAAGGCCTCTGAAATCTGCAATTGATGCGCTGATTGTTACCTTGAAATCCGGATATGTAAAGACAAGCTGCTCACTGTGGTCGATACCATCTTTGATAACGCCTACACTCTCAATCTCGGCAGGGGTACCCCACAAACGGTAGGCATATGTAATAGGATAAATTGTGATATCAAGAAGCGCGCCGCCGGCTCTTTTCGGGTCAGTGTGACGACCCTTGCGGTCAATGGTCCTCACGTGATAGGTGAAGTCGGCACTTTGTACCCTGCCGATTTTGTTTGCATCAATCCACTGCTTAGTTTTATTGGCAGACTCAGAAAACCAAGTCCACATAGCTTCGCAGAGATATATGTTTTTTTCTCTGGCAAGAGAAATCAGCTCGTCGGTCTCTTTTGCCGTAACTGTGAAAGCCTTTTCGCAGAGGACGGGTTTGCCGAGTTCAAGAGCAAGTTTAGCATATTTATAGTGTGAACTGTGAGGAGTTACGATATATACACCGTCAACGCCCTCTGCAGTTATCGCTTCTTCAGGTGAGGGATAAGCCTTGCCACCGTGTTTCTCGGCAAAAGCAAGACCCTTATTATAGTTCCTTGTATAGACGGAGACAATCTCGTGTCTGCCGCTTTTATTAAGCTGATTGGCAACTGTGCGGGCAAGGTCACCTGCGCCTATAAAGCACCATCTGAATTTTGTCATAATATCTTCTCCTTTTGGTTTTATATTAAAATTATAGCACAGAAATTTGTCTTATTCAACAGCCTTTATAGGATAGACGTGTCGTTACGTTTCATATCCCTAAAACAACGAAACTCCCCTGCAACTGCAGAGGAGTCTGATAAAATCCCATTCGGGATAAATTATCTCTTTGAGAACTGTCGCAGCGTTAAGAAAACATTCCGGTGGAATGTTTTTAGCTGTGACCGCAACGGCTATACCGTGAGGACCCGAAGTGAACATCAAAAAAGAAACTCCCCCGATAATCGAGGGAGTATAAATAACAACAAAATGTTATCTCTTTGAGAACTGTCGCAGCGTCAAGAAAACATTCCGGTGGAATGTTTTTAGCTGTGACCGCAACAGCTATGCTGTGAGGACCCGAAGTGGCTGACAAAAAAGAACACACCTCCGAAAACTCGGAAGTGTGTAATAAGCGATAAACTGATTATCTCTTTGAGAACTGAGGAGCACGACGAGCGCCTTTGAGACCGTACTTCTTTCTTTCCTTCATTCTGGGGTCACGTGTAAGGAAGCCTGCCTTCTTGAGTGAACCACGGAGTTCTTCGTCATACTGAAGAAGAGCTCT
>JAZQZO010000233.1:0-4678 GCA_045634065.1 Acutalibacteraceae bacterium | reverse complement strand
TTATTATGATGTATAATTTTATATTGGTGAGGTATGGTTTTAGTCGGACGGATTTTAAATACAGGGTGGTCAGCTGTATCGGAAAAGCTGAGATTCATACACACGAAAAACAAAAAACATCTTTAAGGAGATGATATTATGAAAAACAAATATTTTAAAAAATCAATTTCACTCATAATGACAGTGCTTATGATTATGTCGTGTTGGGTGTTCTTCCCGGGTATGCTTCCTGAGGCAGAGGCGGCAACTATTTCTAAGGGCGTAACAACATCTTTTACATTGAGCCCTGAAGGAAACAGAGGTGCTACCGACTGGACAAGACTTGCTCTTACCGGTGAGGGTTCAAGTGGCGGTACATCTGTTGTACTTTTCAAATTCAGTAATGCAGATCTTAAGGAAATATCAGGTGCTAATAGTATTAGTTTAAAACTTTATGCATATTCTTGTTCTGATAGATTAACACATAAATCTGGAACACAAGTAAATGCTGACATTTATTATATCACTAATAATTTATCTTATGTGAACGATCAAGGCACAAATAAGAACGCAAATGTTGGTGACTCGAGCCATGCTGTTTTAGGATCTGACTACAGTGGCAGTTATGTTCAGAATAGCGCAAAAAGCTATTTTGGTTTATCTGATGCAACCAAGGTTGGCTCATTCGTACAGCCTGCGATTAATGGTAGCGAATCTGCAAACAGAAGCGGTGCTGCCAATGTTGAATGTGATGTTACTAATATAGTTAAGACAAAAGCAAATTCAGGCGAAGATCTCGCTTTTGTTATTATGCTCAGAAGTGCATACTCTTGTTCAAGTAGTGCAGGTTGGTCTGATATTTACATCAATTCAGATACAATTGTTCTTTCCGGATATACAGGCGCTTATGGTATGCCGGAAGTAGGCCTTGGTAATAAACAGGATGGCACTATCAAAACAACTCTTGGCAGTACTATAACGGTTAAGTATCCCACGAAAATGTATATTGATATCAGCGAAGACCTTAGTGATGCAGGTTATTCAATCAATGTTGCTTGTAATGGTAATAATAGAATGATTGTGTTCCCTACTATATGGGGTGGTCAGGAATCTGATACAAGTGGTAATTTTGCTGCCGATCGTACAAATTATGATGGATCTTTACTTGGGCAGAATACTATTATCGATGCATTTGATAACTATGGTATTAAAATTACAGGTGCTGGTAAATTCGCAAACGAAACCGTAGAAAGTGAGTACTGTACCGTATTATTATGCGATAATGCTTCTCAATCTCTTAGTGGCGGTAATAACTATGCACTTCAAGGTAAGCCTAAAGCTGTAGGAACATACAGATACTATCTTTCAGGTTATCATAACAGTACAAATCAGGGTAAATTAAAATTAACTTATATGGGCGGTGGTGGCACAACCTTTCTTTCAAATACAGGTAACATACAAGGTAGCCTTGATTTTACTATCACCGTATACAATAAAGAAGCACTCAATCAGACATATCAGAAAGCTAAACTGATTTTTGATATAAATCAGGCTAACGGCCATTATATTAAAGAGGGTCTTGAAAATTACGATAATCATTATGGTTACAGCAAAACAGGTGCTACACCTGCTCTTCTCAAAACAAGAGAAACAACTCAGAATGAAATCGACAATGAAAAGACAGCTCTCGAAGATGCTATCAAAGGTATGAAAGCTTATGCTGATAACGCAGCGCTTAAAACAGCTGTTGCTAATGCACAGGCAATAATCAATGCATCAGATTATAGCAAAAAATACACTTCATCAACAAGAGCCGCGCTTGAAAGTGCACTTTCAAGCGTAACCAGCTCAAATTATTATCCCAATGTACCTGTTTACAGTATTACAAATCTGAATGATAGCAGTACATATGATTTCACAACTAAAGCTGTATCTGACCAGATCTCATTAAATAGTCTTACAGCTGCTCTTGAGGCGGCTATCGCTGCAATGGCAATTCAGCAGTATACCGTTACTTTCGACAATCTTCTTGATATTACGAAGTGGAATTTTACTTCAAATCCCAATAATGGCACGGCAGAGTTCATCAATGATGGTAAAGGTATAAAGATTGTTGCAACAGGCGACAGTGAAGCTACATCAGTTTCACCTCTTTTCCCCGTTGAAGCAGGCAAGAAATATAAAATTGATATTGACTTTACCGGCGATAACTGGGATGTTTATATATTCTTCTACGATGATAGTACTCAGAGCGGATTAGGTATTGAATTTGAAGATGACGCGACAAGAAGATTTTCATCGAATGGTTCAACAGGTATACCGGTTGATAATGCAGTTTTCACGGCACCCACAGGTGCTACAAGAGCGGTTATCCGTCTTGATTCAAATAATGGTGGTGGAAATACGGTGTTATTTGATAATATCCGTGTTTATGAAGAAGGCAAAGTTGCAGATGGTGTTTCATATGAATTTGCTGAGGAAATAACTTATGGTTCAACATATGGCACTCTTCCTACACCAATAAAAACAGGCTATACTTTTAATGGTTGGATTGATGCAAACGGCAATTCAGTGATAGATTCAACTGTTTGCAACGGTAATAGTACGCTCTATTCACAGTGGACGGTGAATACTTATACCATCACCTGGAAAAACGAAGACGGCAGTGTAATCGACACAACAAATGTTGCATATGGTGATACTCCCACTCACGTAGTACCCACTAAGAGCGCAACAGCAGAATACACTTATACATTCTCAGGTTGGACTCCTGCTATTACTAAAGTAACAGAAAACGCAACATATACTGCAACATTTAAAGCAACTAAAAATCAGTATACTGTTAAGTTTGTTAATGTAGCAGGCCAGACAGTATCAGAAGAAAAATACGACTATGGCACAGCTGCCACATCTGTTAAATTGCCTGCAAACACATCGGCAAATTATGATGATACATATCACTACACTTACTCCTGGCCCACAGTTGGTAATGTAACAGGTGATGTAACTTATAATGAAAGCAGAGCCGAAGCAAAGCACTCATACACAACAAATACATATAAAGATATCAACAACCACACTGCAAAATGTTCCTGTGGTTACGAAACAGAAGTTAGTCACTCCTGGGATAACAGTGTAATTAACCCAGATTCAACTTGCACAACAACAGGTACTAAGACTTTCACCTGTAGTGTTTGCGGTGGCACTAAGACTGAGGTTGTATCTGTCAAAGAACACACTCCTGCTACTGCTGTAGTTGAAAATAATGTTCCTGCAACCTGCACGACAGACGGTTCATATGACTCGGTAGTTTACTGTTCAAACTGTAATGCGCTGATAAGCAAACAGACTATAACCGTTCCTAAGAAAGGTCACACCGAAATTGATATCCCTGCAACTCCTGCAACTTGTACAACAACAGGTCTCACAGCAGGTAAGAAGTGTTCAGTTTGCGGTACGATTACAGTCGCTCAGACAGTGGTACCTGAAAAAGGTCACTCCTGGGATAACGGTGTAATTAACCCAGATTCAACTTGCACAACAACAGGTACTAAGACTTTCACTTGTAGTGTTTGCGGTGGCACTAAGACTGAAGATGTACCACTTAAAGTGCATACACTTACTGAGACTATAGCAAAAGAGGTTTCTTGTACTGAAAACGGTAACATAAACTATTGGTATTGCTCAGAGTGTAAACAATATTTCAGTGATGCAGCAGCAACTGATGTTATTACTCAAGCAGAAACTGTTATTACCGCAAAGGGTCACTCATTCGGTACAACAACATCAGCTAAAGAGGCAACTTGTATTGCTGAGGGTAACCACTCATATAAGCAGTGTTCAGCTTGTAGCAAGTACTTTGCAGGTGATGCAGGTGAATACTCAGTTGATGCAAAAGACAGCACCGATTCATTTAAAATTAAGAAAAAAGACCACGAATACACAGGCGAAATCCAATCAAACGGTGATGGAAAAGATGCAACTCACTCATTCAAGTGCGTTAACGGCTGTAATGAATATGGCGGTGCAGAAAAGCACGACTGGGACGACGGTGTAATTGACCCCGACTCAACTTGTACAACACCCGGTATCAAGACTTTCACTTGTAGAGCAGAGAATTGCGGTGGTACATATACAGAAACTGTCGGCATAAAAGAGCATACATTAGGTGACTGGATTGAGGAAGAACCTGCTAATTGCAGTGTTCCCGGTAAGAAAGCTCACTATGAATGTAGTGTTTGCGGCAAGTATTTTGATGCTGACAGAACTACTGAAATCGAAAACATTATAATTCCCGTTAACGGCGATAATCATAACTGGGTTAAGGGTACAACCGTAGATCCTACTTGTACTGTACAAGGTTACACAAATTATAAGTGTTCAAATTGCGGTGCTGAAAAGACAAGTGATTTTGTCGAAGCAACCAACCACGCAAATAAGAAACACTTTGAAAAAGTAGATGCAACCTGTAAAGAAACAGGTACCATTGAGTATTGGTATTGCCCTGATTGTGATAAAAACTACAGCGATGAAGCGTGCACAGTGGTGGTAACTGATCTGGTTATTGAAAAGAATCCTGCCAACCACGCAGGTGGAAGTTTTACCGACGAAAAGAATGTAGTAGCTGGTACTTGTAAGTCAGAGAAGACCTGGACTGAAGTTACTGTATGTTCAGGTTGTAATGCCGAACTCAGCTCAG
>JAZQZO010000232.1:0-16110 GCA_045634065.1 Acutalibacteraceae bacterium | reverse complement strand
GTTCTGGGTGCTCTTGTGGGGGCAGCGGGAGCAATCTGTCGTGAGGAGATGTTTCTGCCTCTCCCGCCGCCATTATAACCGCCTTTGCCACCGCGACCGCGGTTGTAGCCGCCCTTTGAAGGATGTGTAGGCTTAACGCCTTCTTCGAGTGAGATAACCACGCGTCTGCCTGCGTCTGCGCCAACGGAATATGAGGTAACGCCCTCAATTTCCTGAACTGCTGTATGTATAATACGGCGTTCATAAGGATTCATAGGCTCAAATGTTACGTTTCTGCCGTATTTAAGAACCTTTTCGGAATTTTTCTTAGCTAATTCTCTGAGAGTTGTCTTTCTCTTTTCGCGGTAGTTGCCTACGTTGATAGTGATTCTCAGATATTCGCTTTCTTGCTTTTGCTTGTTGGCAACAAGTCTTGTGAGATACTGAATTGAATCGAGTGTATCGCCTCTTCTGCCGATAACTACACCGTAATCATCGCCACAGTCGAGTTCAAAGATGATTTCATCTTCCTGAGTGCGGAAAGCCTCGATGCTCAGTTCAGCTACACCCATACCCTTAAGCACTGCTGTCAGGTACTCTGCCGCACTTGTAAGTGAAGCGCTTTCAGCGATGTTTACGCTTTTGAGTTCGGGAGCAGCCTTTTCTGCAGGAGCTTCAACAGCTTTTGCAGGTTCAGCCTTAGGAGCAGTAACCTTTTCAACTTTTTCAGCCTTGGGAGCTTTAGGAGCCTTTGCAGGCTTTTCAGCTTTCACGGGAGCTGCAGGTGCATCAGGTGTTTCGTACCAAGCTCTTGCCTTAGCGGGTGAACCGCCGAATAAGCCGAGAATCTTCTTCTGAGGCATTGCAACGATTTCTGTGCGTACGTCTGCATCAGCGGGAGCATTAAGCTCTTTCTTGGCATTAGCAATAGCTTCGTCTATAGTGTTGCCTGTAGCTATAGCTTCGTGTATCATTTATTTCACCACCGTTTGTTTTAAATTTGAATTAAAAATATTCGTGGTTTTTATGTCGATGTCTTTTTGATTATTCGGCGATGTCGTTTTCCTTGCCGAATTTCTTTGTGTTCTCGTAACTGCGACGATAGATTGTTTCTTCAACCATAAGCTTTGCAATAGTCTTTCTGGGAGCATAGAAGTGGCCCACAACAAGAGTCTGGAAGAATGCAAGAATGTTTGAAAGAATCCAATACATACCCATACCTGCAGGGAACTGGAAAGTGAACCATACGGACATAAGAGGCATTGTGAGCATCATACAGCCCATCATCTGCTGATTTTCCATACCGGGGTTGGCTTTCTTCTGTCTTAACTGAGTGAGTACACTTGTAAGAAGTGATGTAAGACCTGAAAGAATGGGGATTAAAAGAAGAATCTTTGCTTCTGTTGTTGAAGTAGCGAATGCTTTGAATACGCCTGAATCGGGGATTGCACCAAGGTTAAGGCCGAAAATTGTGAAGTCAAAATTCTGAATTTTGGCAACTGCATCGGCGTAGGTGGCTGTAATATCAGGGTTAGCGGCAACGATAGCTTCAATATTTGAAATAATAGCTGATTCAATGTATGCAGCAGTTCTCTGTGACTGCTCGCCTAATTCGGGTAAAGCCTGATAAGCTGCTGAGAGAGCTGCAACTGCTTCTTTTGAAATGTTGAGAACGTGTGTAAGAGGCATACGGATAATACCGTAAAGACCCCAGAGAATGGGAAGCTGTAAAAGAAGAGGAGCACAGCCGCCGTTCATAGCGCTGTAGCCTTCTTTCTGATAGAGCTCGCTTGTTTCCGCCTGGATTCTCTGCTGTCTTTCCTGGGGAGCGTAGTCCTGATATTTTTCACGGATACGTCTGAGCTTAGGCTGCATACGAACAGTCTTAGCTGAGCTCTTCTGCTGGTTGATAGCAGAGGGAAGGAGAATGATGCGGAAGAAGAGTGTGAAAATTACAAGAGCGAGTCCGTAATTTCCAACGAAATCAAAAAGAATTCTGAACAAAAAACCGAAGGGGACATAAAGGTATTCAATGATAGTATTCATTAATGTTCCTCCGTAAAATTATTCCGTTTGTATTAAAGATTGCTTACGCGTTATTTATCCTTTTTCTTTTTCTCTTTTTTAGGCGGTACAGGGTCGTAGCCACCGGGAAAAAGCTCATTACAGCGTAAAATGCGCAACAAGGCAAGCACCGAGCCTTTGAAAGCTCCGTGTACTTCAATAGCTTCTATTGCATACGCTGAACAAGTGGGATAATATTTGCACATAGCCGGCAGATGAGGAGAGATATGCTTTCTGTAAAAACGGATTGCACCGATAAGAAACTTTTTCATATTTCAATGAGACCTAATTCGTTGATGCACTCCAGCATAGCTTTTTCTACCTGGGTACTCTTAAGATATTTGGTTTTTCCTCGTGCCACGAAAATTATATCGTAGTTGCCTTTTAATGTGTAATCTTTGAAAATTGACTGATAAGCAGCTCTAATAATCCTACGGGAGCGATTACGCTCTACGGCGTTGCCGATTTTCTTGCTTGTAGTTATGCCGACACGACAAATACCCACACGGTTTTTCATAGCGTAAACAACCAGTGCAGGTCTCGCACAGGACTTGCCTCGATAATAAGTTCGCTGAAAGTCCGTATTCTGATTTAATGACACATACTTTTGCAAAAAAATCAAATCCCAACACAATATAGCGTGTTTGTTACTGCTTTGAGATACGGACAGTCATAGCACCGTATCGGGGCAGTTTGTCAATAACATCTTTAAGATGTTATCTCTTAGTAAGTGAGCTGCTTTCTGCCCTTTGCACGTCTGCGAGCGAGAACCTTGCGGCCGTTCTTTGTAGCCATTCTCTTGCGGAAACCGTGTTCCATCTTTCTGTGACGCTTTTTGGGTTGATAAGTTCTTTTCATTGGTTTAACCTCCTTTTTTAATTTTCTATTAAAACGGGACATATTGCAAGGAAGTAGTTGAAGTGAAGCAATATGGTGTCCGGCGCGTTTAATTTTTGTTGCAAGGCATAGCTTATCAAAGCAAGCCATAACTTGCAGAAAACCATTATATATCAAGACCTTCAGATTTGTCAATGTTTTTTTGATGTTTTTATAGGCCTTTGAGATGTTAATTTTTTTCGGTTTGTGGTATGTTTTTCTTCATACACAAGATGTAGTTGTGTGTTGAGGGTGCGGTTTGCGGCGGCTCCGTGAAATCGCCTGCGGCGATTTCCGTGAGTGCGATGCACTCGCGCGCCGTGTACGGCGACGGAGCCGCCTCCCACCTTCACCGCAAAACAAAAGCAACGAGGAAAGACCCCGTTGCAAAGTATATATAATAGAAATCATTCAAAAATGCTCTTGAACATATCAAGTCCTGAAATCTTCATAACCTTACTGCTGACCATTGAACAAGTAGTACCGAGCAGCTTGTAACCCTTATCCATAAAGTGAGCATCCATACCAAGTACCATCTTCTCTCTCTTCTTCCACATACCCTTGATGATATAGTCAACCATCTTATCACAGTCGGTACTGATTAAATCCATAGCTTTCTGAGCCTTGTCAGATGACTTGGTCTGATTGCGGAAAATATCAGTTTTTGTGAATCCGGGGCATATGAGAGCAATATAGCAGTTGTCTCTGTGTTCTTCACGTACTGCTTCGGTGAAGCCTTTAAGAGCAGCCTTGCTTGCAGAATAAACTGATGTGCCTGCAAGTGAACATAAGGCAGCCGATGAAGCTACATTGACAATAGCCGCACAGTCAGATTTAATAATAATGGGCATAAGAGCTTGCATCGAATAAATACAGGAATAAAAGTTTATCTCCATAGCTTTTCTGATTTCATCAATGCTGTAGTTGACGAATTTATCAAACTTGGGGAGAATGCCCGCATTATTAATAAGAATATCGGGCTGAATGTTTTCTTTTTTGAGAGTATCGGCAAGCTCCTGCCACTTATCTTCCTGAGAAACGTCAAAGGTAAAATAGGTGAAGTTGTCTCCCTTGTTGCCAAGTTCAGCTTTGAAGTTGAGAAGTCTCTCTTCGTTTCTTGCTATGCCGATGACCTTACAGCCGTGATCTTTTATGAGTCTTTCTGCAATTCCTTTACCGATACCGCTTGAAGCACCTGAAAGGATAACAGTCTTATAGTCAAACCAGCACTTGTTCATTTTGTCGTCTTCCTTTTGTCGAATTTCGGTTATTATATCACTTGGTCCGGAATTTTTAACACTAAAAAAGAAATTAAATAATTTTATTGAAAATATCTTGGCAGAGCTTATCAAGATATCTGCCCAGAGACTCAAAGTCCATAGCTTCAACATAGATTCTTTCCAGTTTATCGTGGGTAGACTTTGCGTCTTTAAGGGCGTTTATTGCTTCTTTGGTCAGCTCTCTCATAAGTCTGCGATTAAAGCGAAGATAAGACATATGCTCATTTATGCCCTCATAGAGAAAACGTTTAGCGTGAATTATTCTGTCGAACTCAATATCGGTTTTATGCGGTGAGCGTACGGTTACAAGGGCAATATTTTTTTCAGGTATTATTATATGTTCGCAGGTCATTCTCGGTTTGAGGGGGCAGTAACAGAAGATAACATCATAGCCGTTTTTGATTGCGATTTCACCTATTCTGTCAACAAGGGTCGAAGACACGGCAGTGTACTCATCATCAATGGCAATAATTCTTGAGGCAAGAGCCTTTATGCCGCTGTCAAGAAAGACCTCGCCTTTGGGTGTCAGGGCGCTGATGAATCTCTTTTTGCGTGTACCGGGTCGGATGTTTTTCTTTCTCGGGAGCTCTCTCATTGAAAATCGAATAGCGAAGTTTTCGATTTTGTCTATATCAGTGTACTTCGCTCCGATTCGTATATTTTCTTCGGATAAGCTTGCGACGGCACTGAGATATTTCACGCTTCGGCGATGATGAATTGAGTTTTCGAGAGTCAAGGTACGGATGTCATCTGCCTTTGCACGAAGTTTGCTTTTATCCCAGAATTCACCTGTGTTTATGATGTTTTCGCAGGCACCGGGAAACTTGGGTTCAAGAAGATGTGGTGATGTACCGTCGGCGATACTGATGCCAAGCTCAGGGACTATAATGCCGTCGAGGCTGTCGGGGTCAGAGGAGCAATAAACTTTCTCCACGGCATATCCCTGTCTTTCACTTTCTCTTGCAACCTTTTTCATAAGGGTTGACTTACCTGTGCCAGGGCCACCTTTTATAATGTAGGGCGTGCAGTTTTCATAGGGATTATAGAGTTCATCAAAAAAAGAAACGAAGCCCTGAGGAGTATTTGCACCTAAGAAGCTTTCAAAATTTCTTGCCATAAATTAAAAACCTCCGAAAAATATCGTTTTTCAATATCAGTTTATTCAATCGGTTCTTCTTTGTCACAGATAACTATTGATTTTTAATGCTTTTATGGTGTATTATGTTAAGGTAAATATATTTTTAAGGAGATTGAAAGATATGATAAGCCAAAGCGTAAAAAAATTAGTTGCTTACGGCCTTGCTACAGGTCTTATTGAAAAAGAAGATGAGATTTTCGCAAGAAACCGTATTCTTGAAATTTTACATATTGACGAGTACACTGCCGATGACAGCGAGTGTGTATGCGAAGACTTAGAGGCTACCCTCGGTGAGCTTCTCGCATATGCAGTAGAAAAGGAGCTCATCGGTGACGATATCACAAGCAAAGACCTTTTCGATACAAAACTTATGAGCGCGCTTGTGCCAAGACCCAGCGAAGTTATCAAGAAGTTCCGTGACCTTTATGAAAAGTCACCTCTTGAGGCTACAGACTACTACTATAAACTCAGCCAGGATACAGACTATATCAGACGCTACCGCATTGTGAAAGACCTCAAGTGGAAGTGCGACACAGCTTACGGTGAACTTGATATCACAGTTAACCTTTCAAAGCCTGAGAAGGATCCTAAGGCTATTGCTGCAGCTAAAAATGCAAAGCAGAGTTCTTATCCAAAGTGTATGCTCTGTGTTGAAAATGAGGGCTATGCAGGCAGAATGAATCACCCTGCAAGACAGAACCACAGAATTATACCCATCGAAATCGACGGTACACCCTGGAGCTTCCAGTATTCACCTTATGTTTACTATAACGAGCACTGCATTGTTTTCAATTCACTTCACACACCTATGAAGATTGATAAGAGTGCTTTCAGAAAGCTTTTCGGTTTTGTTAAACTCTTCCCTCATTACTTTGTTGGTTCAAATGCTGACCTTCCTATTGTCGGCGGTTCAATTCTCGCTCACGAGCATTTCCAGGGCGGTAACTATGAATTCCCGATGGCTAAGGCCGGCTGTGACAAATTCTACACAATCAAGGGCTTCGAAGATATCAGTGTTGGTATCGTTAACTGGCCTATGTCAGTGCTCAGACTCAGCGGTACTGATACAGACAGACTTGTCGAACTCGGTGATGTTATCCTCACAGCCTGGAGAGCTTACACTGATGAAGATGCTTTCATCTTCGCTGAAACTGAGGGCGTACCCCACAACACAATCACACCTATAGCAAGAAAACGCGGCGACAAGTATGAGCTTGACCTTGTACTCAGAAACAATATCACCACTCAAGAGCATCCCGACGGTGTATACCACCCTCACAAGGAGCTTCACAATATCAAAAAGGAAAACATAGGTCTTATCGAAGTTATGGGCCTTGCTGTGCTTCCCTCAAGACTTAAGAAAGAGCTTGCTATGGTTTGTGATGCTATTATCGACGGCAGTGACCTTACAGCTGCAGAAGAAACTGCAAAACACGCTGACTGGGTTGCAACATTTAAGGATAACTATACCTTCACAAAAGAAAATGTTGATGCTATCGTAAAAGATGAAGCCGGTAAAGTATTTGCTAAGTGCCTTGAACACGCAGGTGTATATAAGTGTGACGATAAGGGCATCGCAGCATTCGAAAAGTTCATTAGTACTCTTGCGTAATTTATAAAGGACGGTTTATGCCGTCCTTTTGCTGTTATCGATAATCAATAGGGCTTTGTGTGTCGACAGATTTTGATTATCCGTCGGGCGGCTTACTTTAATAAAAAAGAGATGGCGAGTCCTGTTGCAAGCCCTGTCAGGGTGGCGAGAATTACTTTCAGGACCCCCGTTAGTCTGTTGTCTTTTGTTTTAGTAGGCGGAGGCAGTGTTGTGCCGCCTGCAATAAGACTTGCTCTTTCGCGGATTTTGCCTTCACTGAGACTTGCATATTCGGGTTTTACGAAGAAAATAATTCTCTCAAAATAATCGCACCCTGTTTCTCTGACTTCGACCACTTGTCTGTTAACACCTTTAATCATACTGAACATTATACCTTTCTGTTATTATCTGAAATTAGTTTTGTGTACCCTGCCGAATATTATTCCAAAGATGCAGACAGGAAAAATAAACAAAAAAATTCAGCGTTTTCACATATTGCCGAAAGGCAGGAAAATGCAGCGGAAACGAAATTTGTAGAAAAAAACCGGAAAATTATGTTAACTTTTCACAGAATGCAGTTTTGCACGTTTTCCACAGTGTTATTAACAAATTAAAGGGTGAAATGGTGGAAAACTGTGTGGAAAAAGTGTAAAACTCCCCTTAAAATCAACGATATTCCTGTGCAAAACCTTTTCAGTGTCAAAAGTTGGTAATGTTGAAAAGTTTTTATAATTCTAAAACAGATAAAAACTTGTAAAATGATTTGCTTTACTTTTTACATTTATGCATAGGTTTGGTAAAAAAATCCTGAAAAAACTTTGACAATATATCTTGATAGTTGCAAATCAATGTGTTATAATTACTCAATTATATTTTTCAGACGAAAATGAAGTCGCAAAAAAACAATCAACTCTCTCAGAGAGTAGGAAAAATAAGCTGAATAAACAGAGAAAGGATTTGACTTTATGCAGTACAATTCAAAATTTGTAAAAGAAGGTCTTACCTTCGACGACGTTCTCCTGATTCCCGCAGAATCCAATGTTCTTCCCGCAGATGTTAGTCTTGAAACACAGCTGACAAAGAACATCAGACTTAATATCCCCGTAATGACAGCGGCAATGGATACTGTTACAGAATCAAGAATGGCTATTGCAATCGGACGTGAAGGCGGTCTCGGTGTAATCCACAAGAATATGACATTCGAAGAGCAGGTTAAGGAAGTTGACCGTGTTAAGAGAAGTGAAAACGGTATCATCTCAAACCCCATATTCTTAGGTCCCGACAACTATGTTTATGAAGCTGAAAATATAATGCACTCCTACAGAATTTCAGGTGTGCCCATCGTAGTAGACGGTGGTAAACTCGTAGGTATTCTCACAAACCGTGACCTTCGCTTCCTTTCAGATTACAACATCAAAATCAGCGAAGTTATGACAAAAGAAAATCTCGTTACAGCGCCCTTCGGCACAACTCTTGACGAAGCTAAGCTCATCCTTATGCAGCATAAGATTGAAAAGCTTCCTCTTGTTGATGATAACGGTTGCCTTAAAGGCCTTGTAACAATCAAAGATATCGAAAAAGCTGTTCAGTACCCCTCATCAGCTCGTGACTCAGAAGGCAGACTTCTCTGTGCTGCTGCTCTCGGTGCAACTGCAGACGTACTCGACAGAGCAGCTCCCCTTGTTGCTGCAGGCGTTGACGCTTTCGTTCTCGACTCAGCTCACGGTCACAGCCAGAACATCCTTAAGGCTGTTTCAAAGGTTAAGGCTGCATTCCCTGGTATTTCACTTATTGCAGGTAACGTTGCAACTGCTGAAGCTACAAAGGCTCTTATCGAAGCAGGTGCTGACTGCGTTAAGGTTGGTATCGGCCCCGGTTCTATCTGTACAACACGTATCGTTGCAGGTATCGGTGTACCTCAGATTACAGCTATTTATGACTGCGCTGAAATGGCTGCCAAGTACGGCATAAACGTTATGGGTGACGGTGGTATCAAATATTCAGGTGAAATCGTTAAGGCTATTGCTGCAGGCGCTTCAGCTATTATGGTTGGTTCACTTGTTGCAGGTTGTGAAGAATCACCCTCAGACACAGAAATCTATCAGGGTAGAAAATATAAGGTTTACCGCGGTATGGGTTCAATTGCTGCTATGAACAAAGGCAGTAAGGACAGATACTTCCAGGCAAACAACAAGAAGCTCGTTCCCGAAGGCGTTGAAGGTCGTGTACCTTATAAGGGAACTCTCGGCGAAACCGTATATCAGATGATGGGCGGTCTTCGTGCAGGTATGGGTTACTGCGGTTGTGCTACAATTGATGAACTCAAGGAAAAGACTCAGTTTGTCCGCATCACAAATGCAGGTCTTATCGAAAGCCATCCCCACGATATCTCAATCACAAAAGAAGCTCCCAACTACTCAATGGGCAACAACTAAAAATAATTCGGAATGCGGATAACCCCTCAGTCACTTCGTGACAGCTCCCCTTTCAGGAGAGCCGAGGATAAGGTAGCACCTTTGGTGCTATTATAACGGAATTGCGACAAACTCAGGCGTGCAGGTTAAATCTTGCCCGCCTTTTTGTTTTGTAGGGATTTTATTTTAGTTTGGATCTGAGGTGGGGCGGCTCCGTCGCCGAAGAAACTTCGGCGTGTGAGTGCAAAGCACTCACAAAAATCGCTTTGCGATTTCTCGGAGCCGCCAGTGCAGACTGCCCTCAAGCCGGCAAAGTTAATATTTTATTTTTTTCAGGCATAAGGCTCCTATTTTGATTATATTCTAATAGTGCGTGCAAAAAAAACAGTTCCTTTTTTAGGTACTATTAAGTTTAGCTTATTATACTCAAATCGGAAAAGGAGGTAAGTTTTCCGTGAAAAAAGAAAAGACTGTTTTGGTTTGTATTACACCTCAGGAGTCTTCCAAACAGCTTGTCAAGGCAGGCAAAGCTCTCGCTGATAAACACGAGGCAAAATTAGAAGTAGTGTCTGTATTACCCTTGCAGGAGAAAAACGGGCAGTATAAAATTGAAAGTGACGTAATAGAAAAGTTATATCAGACGGCAAAGAAAGAAAAGGGTGAAATGGCAATATATTTCAGCGATGATCCTATTTTAACAGTAAGCGCACATATAGCAAAAAGAAACCCCTTAACTCTGGTTGTAGGGTTTCCGGGAGAAAGAAGCAATAACTTTATTTCAACCATACATCTGCTTTTACCGGATGTACCGATAAGTATGGTAGACATCCGTGGAACAATTTATAACATATTGCCCTATGAGGCTATGCAAAATGCCAGATAACAATTCTGCACAGCTATTGAGTTGTGCAGTTTTTCTATATTGTCAAAAAATCCCCATATTTAATTCACGAAATATTAACGCTATATTTTCACTCTTAGTCTTGACATTTTCCTTAAGAATGTAGTATTTTATTAGTAATATGCGTAGGCAGATAATATCAGTTTATTAAGTATCTGAATATTTATTATACAATTTAAAAGGAGTGTATACCAATGAAAAAGGAAATTAAAGTTATTATCGCAGTTGTGCTTGCTGTGTGGTTCTTTGTAATGGGTTTTGAACTCGGTGCATACAAAGAAAAAAAGGCTCAGAATATGATTGAAACAGTAAATCCTGTTACAACAGAGCCTACTCAGTCTACAACTATTCCCACATTGCCATCAACAACAGAGCCGACAACAGTTCCTGGTCCTTCTGCAGATATTACAGAACCTTCTACCCCTGTAGTTGACGACAACACAACAACTCAGCAGCAGGACGAACCCACAGTTCCCACAGCAAAGGATCCTCTTGCACTTTCAAAAGCAGAGATTATTGCTGAAATGAACAAGTATATCAATCAGGTTAAGAAAGAACAGAACATGACAGCTTCAACAAATGGTGTTGTTGAAGTAAATGTTACAGATTGCACTGTCAGTGCTGCTGTAGGTACTATCAACAATATTATCAAAAGCATTACAGATAAGTTCGGCGGTCAGGACACCTATAATTTTGCAAACGGTCAGGCAACCGATGCAGATGGAAATGCAGTTACTCCTTGGGATGTAATTCCTCCCACACGTAAGGATTTCTCAGCTGTTGAAGCAGGTGTAGCTTCAGCTAAGGTTGAAAAAGAGGGCGAAAACCTCAGATATACAATCGTTATGAATGTTGAAGAGACAACAATGGCAAACCCTGTGCCTGCCTATAACTCAACAGTTATCGGTTATCTTGATCTTGTAGGTCTTGATCTTCCTATCAAGCTTACTCAGGCAGATATGAAGTATCCCGGTTCAACTATTTCCGTTCTTGTTACTCCCGAAGGTAAGGTTGTTGAGCTTGTTAATAAGCTTCCTATGGAAGGTACCGGTGCAGCTAAACTCTTAGGTAGAGAAGTCTTTGCTTCTTTTGCAGGTGCACTTGACGAAACCTGGACATTCACATATTAATCAAATCAAGACGGTGAGTTTTCTCACCGTCTTTTTGTATAGTTTCTCCTTTAGCTGTCAAAAATAAAAGCAACAGAGAAAGGGGTAATGACAATGAATAATCACACAATAGATCTTCTAAAAGAATGCGATTCGGGAATAAAGACAGCGGTTAACTCTATAAAAGAGGTAATGGACAATATAAACTCACAGTCTCTAAGAGAGTTGCTCACCGACAGCCTGACATATCACGAAAACCTGGGCGATGAAATTCACCATATGCTCGATGAACTAGGAGAAAAAGGCAAAGATCCGAATCCTATGGCGAGAGTTATGTCTTGGATGAAAATTAATATAAAAATGCTTGAAAAACCTGAGGACAAGAACATTGCACATCTGATGTTTGACGGGTGCAGTATGGGCGTAAAGCAACTTAGCGAATACCTAAATAAATATAACGAGGCTGATGAAAAAAGTCAGAGTCTCGCAAAAAGACTCATAGACTGTGAAGAAAAACTTGCTTCGCAATTAAAAGAATATCTTTAAATTACAGTACCCTGCCGTTTATTTCGACAGGGTACTGTTGATATATGTGATTATTTTTTAACAATGTCATTGAGGTCGGGATCGATAGGAAGAAGGAGTCTTTTTATGAGAATGTAGCAAAGGGCTTTAAGGGAAGCTTTGTCCATTATATCCTGATGGTTAAACCAGTATCTTATAACATCATAAAAGCCACCTGCAAGATAAACATAGAAAAACTCATAATTGACCCTTGAACCGTCTCCGTGAAACTCTCTGAAAAACTTGTAATTGAATTCGCAGAACATTGTGCTTATTCGTTCTGTAAAAGATGTAGAAAAAGACTTGTCCATAAGCATAATAACGGTATCTTTTCTTTCTGCAAAAAGGTCTATAAAGCAGTCTATGGTAGCATATATACTTCTTGGGAATTTAAGTTTTTCTATATTTCTGAGCATTTCTTCAACCTCTTTGATTACATTGTCTTCAATATCTTCAATGAGGTCATTTATATCTTTATAGTGAAAATAAAAGGCGTTGCGGCTGAGTTCAGCGTGTTCGCAGATTTCTTTTACGGTTATTTTATTGAGCTGGCGGTCTTTGGAAAGAAGAACAAGACTGTCAGCAAAGGCCTTTTTTGTTTTCTTGACACAGGAATATTCTTTAGTTGCCATTGTTGTCTACCTGCCTTTACAGTGTGTAATTAATATGACACGGTGTACTATTTGTTTGAAGCATATCATATAATTTCTCAATTGTCAATTAAATGATTTGTTGGTGGGTGCAAGACTGCGGCTGCGGCTCCGGCTCCGTGAAATCGCCTAAGGCGATTTCGGAGGATGCCCTGACGGGCATCCTCCTGCCGAATTTCATTCGGCAACGGAGCCGCCACTGTAGCATCGGTACAAACTAAAAAAACAACCGCAGGAAAACTTTCCTGCGGTTTGGCATTGATATAAGTTTAAGCTATCAAGGAAGCACAAAACCGCACTTCTTCATTACCTTGCTGAGAGTTCTGTCTGCAACTCGTGATGCAGTAGCTGCACCCTTAGCAGCAACTTCTTTAAGATAAGCTTGATCTTTCATATACATCTCATATCTCTCACGAACAGGTCTGAGCTCTTCAACAACAGCTTCACCAACAGCGTTCTTGAAGTCACCGTAACCCTTACCTGCAAACTCTCTTTCAATCTGCTCATATGAAAGGTTTGTGCAACAGGAGTAGATACCCATAAGATTGTTAACGCCGTCTTTTCCGTCGCTGTAATATACGCCACCCTCAGAGTCTGTGACAGCGCTTCTGATTTTCTTCATAATGGTTTCAGGTGTGTCAAATACGCTGACATAGCTCTTGGGATTGGGGTCTGACTTGCTCATTTTCTTTGTGGGATCCTGAAGTGACATAACACGTGCACCCTGCTTGCCGATATAGGGATCAGGGATTGTAAAGGTCTTGCCGTAGATGCCGTTGAAACGGTTTGCAATATCTCTTGCAATTTCAAGATGCTGTTTCTGGTCAGCACCAACAGGTACAAGGTCAGCCTGATAAAGAAGAATATCAGCAGCCATAAGCACAGGGTAAGAGAAAAGCCCCACATTTATATTGTCGGCGTGTGATTGTGATTTGTCTTTGAACTGAGTCATTCTTGACATTTCACCGAACTGTGTGTAGCAGTTGAGAATCCAGGCAAGTTGAGCGTGAGCAGGTACCTGACTCTGAATGAAAACAATATTCTTTTCGGGATCAAGACCGATAGCGAGAAGAAGTGCAAAAACCTCCATAATCTGCTTTCTGAGTTTCTGGGGATCCTGTCGAACGGTGATGGCGTGTAAGTCTGCCACGGCAAAGGCGCTGTCGAACTCGTCGCTGAGAAGTTTCCAATTTTTAAGAGCACCGAGATAGTTGCCAAGGGTAGGAATACCCGAGGGTTGAATGCAGGAAAGAATTTTCTTTCTCTTTTCGGGCTGTGCATTTTCAGCAGTAATGATTTTTTCTTCCATTTCAATCGTCCTTTCAAATAAAAAATACCTGTTCCAAAAAGGAACAGGTCGTCTGTTTGCCACCTTATTGGTTGTCACGTACTTCATACGCTCTCATCATAACGGTTAGAGTTTCCGTTGACGCCTACTATTAGTTCGGGCCACCCTCATAAGTCCATTCACAAAAAATCCGCTGTCGCTTTCCACCAACTGCGACTCTCTGTAAGTTTCATTTTTTGTTACTACTCTTAATCATCGGTTTGAATATTATGGAGCTATTATATTCAAAATCTGTGTTTTTGTCAACCTTAAAAATAAAAAGTCGGGGTAGATTAACCCCAACATATCCATAATAACAAATTATAAGGACAAAGTCAACATGTTTTCGTCAATTTAAATAGTTTCTGCGTTTTATATAAATAAATTAAGTTAACTTTGTACAAATAGAATATTGCAATCTCTGAAAATTTATGTTATATTATAGTCACAGAAAGGGAAAGGTGATACCAATGTACAGGTAAAAACCAAAAGCTCTTAACAATATAACATAAAGGCAAAATAAAAAATAAAATGAAAGGCAACCTTTAAGTTATATCAGAGCGACTCACCAAGACCTTCTTAATAGAAAAAATCCGATACTGAAGAGATAGATGAAAAATAGTAAAAACAGAAGGTATCAGATAAATCTCATAGGAAGGCAATTCTGTAGAAAGCGAGGATTAAAAAAGATGTTAGATATCAAGAATAGTCAGAAATAACCCCCCGACCAGCAAAGATGTGTAAAGAAACATCGGTCCGGGGGTTATTTCTATTTCAGGTAAAAGCAACAGATAGTAAACAGGTAAGTCGCACAGGCGGCTTTTTTATTTTGCTATTATTCGGCAATAATCTCTGAGGTGGTGGAGTTGTCCGTTGTGCCGGATATTCCGGTGGTATCTGAAAGATCGGTTGTGTCTTCAAAAAGGCCGCTGGTTGTGCCGTCTGTAACACCGTTCATATCAGAAGTGATATCATCCATAATAGATGTCATTTCGTTGCTCATTGATGTAATTGTATCATCTACATTGTTGTTACCGCAAGCGGCAAAGCAGAGAATCACCGCAACTAAAGCAATGATAATAATTATGGGAAGAAATTTTTTCATAGAAAAGTCTCCTTTGGTTTGATTTTATATTTCATCTTATGCTTATTATTGACTTGTTATTCTATATTATTCTTTGCAGACCTTTATTTTGTGAAATTGTTGACTTAAATGTTTTAAGGTGCTAAAATTACAGTATAAATTTTAAGGAGAGAACAATATGAGTAAACTAAGTGCAAAGCCTCAGAATCCTCTGTGGCAAACAACAAAACCTGAAAGAAGCAGTTATTATACATACTTCTTTGGGCAGAATATGATTTATAACCTTGTTGCTGCGTACCTTGCAACATTTTTGCTTCTTATCGGCATCAATCCTGTTAAGTCAGCAGCAGTAATGCTTATCGTTAAGGTGTGGGATGCTGTTAACGACGCTATCTTCGGTGTGATTTTTGACAAAATCAAATTCAAAAGCGGTAAAAAATATATCTCCTGGTTAAAGATAGCCTGTGCATTGACACCTGCCTCAACGATTGCGATTTTCGTTATTCCCAGCGCCGCAGATGAAACAGTTAAGCTAATCTGGTTTGCCCTTGCATATATTATCTGGGATACAGCATACACTCTTTGTGACGTACCTGCATTCGGTATTATCACATCAATGACAAGCAATGTCGAAGAGAGAAACACCATCCTTTCACTTAAGGGCATCACCGGCGGCATCGGTTCAGCACTGACGACAGTTCTCGTAACTATACTTGTCAGCGAATTTGTGGGCCTGAGCTATGGCTGGGTATCAATTATAGTTGCTCTGGTTGCAACTGCTACGATGTATCCTGTTTGCACTAAGTGTCAGGAAAGAAACAAGTCAATTGACGAAGAGCAGTTCACCGTGAGAAGAATGCTCAAGTATGTTGTCAGCAACAAATATCTTCTTATTTATTATATCGGATATATTTTCTATTCGGGTGCTCAGACATACAACGCCCTTCATATGATTACAGCTTATTATATTTTCAACAACTCTCTTGCATCGCTTGTTACGGGTACCGTCGCAGCTTTGCCACAGCTTGTAATGGCTCTTCTTGTACCAAAAATCATCAGAAAGATGGACAAGACAAAGCTTTTCAAAATCTGCGTTATCGCAACAATTGTTCTTTCATTTCTTGTTATTCCCA
>JAZQZO010000231.1:0-7069 GCA_045634065.1 Acutalibacteraceae bacterium | reverse complement strand
AGGTGCTATCAAAATTGCTCTTAACGCAAACAAGGTTAGAGTTCAGCCTCTTCGCGTTATCCTCAACGGTCTCGGCAAGGACGCTGCTATGATCATCTCAAGAATCAACGGCTTCACATATGTTCAGACTGAATTTGATCCCTACTCAGAAACAGTTAAGGTTATCAAGGAAACACCCTACTCAGACCGTGACAGAGCTAAGGTTAAGTGCTATGGTGCAGACAATGTACCCGAAGGCGTTGGTATTATGAAGCTCGAAAACGTTGGTGTATCAATCACAGGTAACTCAACTAACCCCACACGTTTCCAGCATCCCGTTGCAGGCACATACAAGAAGTGGTGTGTAGAAAACGGCGTTGGTTACTTCTCAGTTGCTTCAGGTGGCGGTACAGGTCGTACTCTTCACCCCGACAATATGGCAGCTGGCCCCGCTTCATACGGTATGACTGACACAATGGGTCGTATGCACTCAGACGCTCAGTTCGCAGGTTCATCATCAGTTCCCGCTCACGTAGAAATGATGGGTCTTATCGGTATGGGTAACAACCCCATGGTTGGTGCTACTGTTGCTTGTGCTGTTGCTGTTGAAGAAGCTAGCAAATAAGAGGCTTTCAGTCACTTATTAAAATTAAATCATTGATAATGAAGTTAGACACATCATTTTGGAGTTTTCCACTATGATGTGTCTAATGTTTTTGTCAAGAATTTATCAAGTTTGAGGCAAGTTTTTATGAAGAAATTATCAATGATCAAGCAAGTTTCTATCACCTTTGAAGAGGGATGTGATATGTACATCCTCAACTGTAAACAAAGAAATCTGAGGCAAGGAACAATCAACCATTACAAGCAAAGTTATACTCAGTTTTATAAATATTTTGACCGTGAAATGTTACTGAGTGAAATCACAGAACAAACATATAAAGACTATGTTGTTTATCTTTGCGGTCAGATTGATAATGATGTAAGTGTAAATTCTTATCTGCGAGATTTGATTACAACATTTCACTTTTGGATGAATGAGGGCTACATACCGTATTTCAAAATGAGGGCGATTAAGGTTGACAAACACAACATTGAAACTTATTCAAATTCTGAACTCAGAACCTTACTCCAAAAGCCAGATTTGAAGAAGTGTAAATTCACAGAATATCAATGTTGGGTTCAGACGAACTTCCTTTTCTCAACAGGGGTCAGACAAAGAAGTTTGATTCATATCAAAGTAAAAGATGTTGACTTATACAACAACATAGTAAATGTTAATGTGACTAAAAACAGAAAGGCTCTTATAGTTCCTATCAGTCAGACGATGGCGAACATCTTGAAAGAATATCTGACTTACAGACAATATGATTCTGAAGAGGATTTCTTATTTTGTAATGTTTTCGGCAAGCAACTGACCAAAAGCACAAGTTATCATCAGCTTTACACTTATAACAAAGCCAGAGGAATTGAAACAACAGGCATTCACCGATACAGACACACATTCGCTAAACAATGGATTTTGAATGGTGGTAATGTGGTTGCGCTCCAAAAGATATTAGGACACAGCAATCTTGCTATAACACAGAACTATATCAATATGTTGGTGAGCGAAACTGCGGAAGAAGTCAATGCCATAAACCTTATTGATAAATTTGTGGAAACACGAACTTATAAAATGAATATGCGCAAACAGTAAAAAACGCCTGCTCTGAAGCAGGCATTTTTTATTCATATAGAGAGGTTATCTTCTTTACATACTCCTGGAATGCGGCAATCTGTTCCTGTGGTTCAATAACCTGAGCCTTATTTCCAAAAGTACAAAGCCAACCGTAGAACTGCTCGTTAATACCAGTTCCCATTGTTACAGTGAAATGATTTTTGTCATAGTTTTTATAAGTGATGTTGTCTGTGCCTATTTTTTCAACAACATAATTTTTTTCCTCCAAAAATTAAATATTTTTTATTTGCGTTTATAGTCGCCACTAAATTTTACTTTTTGATGAGGGCGTTTGCCCTTCCTGACCTTGTGATTTAATTATATCAGTTATGCGGTTTTCTGAGGGTGTATTGTTGGTCTTTCAGGATTGTTTATTGATAAAACATTTTTAGCTTTAATGTTTTTCAATGATTGTTCATTGGCTTCCTGAAACATGTCAATAAATTCTTTGTCGCTTAAACATACTACTTCAGCATTAGGGAGAAGTGTTAAGAAGTGTAAAAACAATGCTCTTGCTCCTGGATTTTTTTGGTTTTTAACATCACGAGCTGATGTTTCTGATAAATAAATTGTGTTTGTGCGAGGATTCGCAATGATGGTTTGTTCTGGTTTCATTTTGTTAGTTCCTTTCTTTTCTTCTGGTTGATGTGTATCTCTCAACCTTGTGATTATATTTTATCATTTTTGATTTTTTCTGGTGGTGTATTTTTGAACCTCCAGATTTTATCTTTTCAGATTTCTTGATTTGTTGTGATTACATCCATACCCCTTAAAACAAACTTGGTAGTGTATATCTCTTAAATCAAGTGATCTGTGGTGTTGAGTTGTATTTCTCTCTTTCACCTTACAAACATATTATACAATAACCGTTGTTTTCTCGAAGTGTATAATTGGGTGTTTACTAATTTAGTTTGGATTGTTTTAATAAAACAAAAAGCCTGACTGCGCACATGAGGGCAGTCAGGCTTTTACTAAGTCAAAAACTGTTAGGAGAATATTTTGATGATGCTAAACGGAGTACTCTTAGGTGCTGTGTTACAGAATCTGTTATAAGTTCGCCGTCTGCTCTTCTGTTTACGAAATCTATGGGGTATCCAATGCCTAAGGTGTTGACAATACCGTTTTCATAATCATTATCACTTTTTCTTTCATTAAAGTCTTTATAGCCAGTTACTTTTACGGGCTTACTGCTTTTTGTGTAATAGTATTGTATGTATTTTGGCCCAAGCATTTTTTTGTAGAAATCTTGTTTCTCTTTTTCTCTCATAAGTATTTCTTCAAGTTCCGGTACCATAGGTACAACTCTTTTTGATTCATATTTAGGGTTTGTTGTATACCAACCGAACTTTTCCAATCTAGGATTATTTTTTATTATTTCCTTTTCACGGGTAGTGAGTTCCTGTAAAGGCGATCTTCTTTGAAGTTGTCTCGTTACATATATACAATGATTTCTAAAATCTACATCTCTCCAGCAAATCCCAAATGCTTCTCCTCTTCGTAATCTTGCAAGGGTACAAAGTTTCATAGGAATATATGTTGCTGTTCCTTCCGGAAACCTTTCGAATATTGTTTCAAGAATTTCGTTGGGTATTGCGGTTCGCTTTTGTTTGTTCTTTTTAACCGATGCTTCCAATCGTTACCCTTATCACCATTCTTGTACCACCATTCCACAGAAGATGAACATTCACAGAATTTCTCAAACTTTCTTTCAGAAGAAGAACGAGGCTCTGCCGAGGAAAGATAATTCTGATATACATTCTTTTCCATTACTGCGTGAGTCTTTGATGTTGCATCATAGGTAAAAATGCAAGACTGAGGAATACGGAATTCATAGGTTAAAACAGCAGGTGCTTCCAACTGCATCTGTGCAATATCTGCTGCCATAGCCTCACGAATAGCGTGTTTGAGCAGAGTTTCATTGTTCAGTACAAACGAGTACACTTCTCTCGGCGGAAGAGCAAGAATCTTTCTGCTGTAAGTAAAATTTGCATCAAAAAGTTTTCTAATAATCGTATTGGTATAAGAATATTCCATACCGATTTCAAGGCCGATTTTGCTGATTTTGTGATGATAATCTCGTCCGTGTGTATGGGTATTCATCTTTTCTGTAACAGCAATAGTGTTCATATCTGATGAATCAAAATCAAGCGTGGCCGTTTCACCCGAGAGAGTATGACGAATAATATCCTCACTGAAAACAAAGCCTTCAGCTTGCAAACGAGTTTTATTCTCTTCTTTATTGGTAGCAGTCTTATATTGAGTTTCAAAATACTTTGCAACTGCAAGCAATGCTTTTTGAGGGCTACGAGAAATAGTAACTGTTGTTCTTTGTTCGCTTGTAAGCGTAATCTGCTTATATTCATTCTTTAAAAACAGCGTACAAGCTTCAAGAGCACCCTTGCCAAGTGACATTTTAACACCGGCAGTAAACTTACCGTCAAATGTGTAGAGATAGCAACTGTCAAGTAAATCGTTTCCGTAATGCTTTGCTTCGGGCATACGACGGATTCTGCCGATAGTCTGCACTTCAAATGTTTCATCCATATTATCACGGAGTTTTACAAGAATGTCCAGTCGTGCCACTTCCTGCAAAGAAATCAAGAATTATGCTATCGCTTTTTGACCCCATTTTAATAATACGTTCAATCAAACGTGTTGGTTTTGGGTTAGTAAAGACAATTCTACCGTCAAAGACTGATTTTAATTCACGAGCACCCTCTTGGTTATGCCCAACTTCAGCACTTGTCCACCAAGAATCTGGTGTGCGACCTTGCTGAACCTCTGTTAAGTAACGTTTCTTTCTTGGAAATGATGTTCCGTCCTTACCAAACCAAATTCTGTTTTCTGCAATCAAAGTACGCATATTTTACTCTGAATACACCCAGTGTTTCCCCTCAGGAACATTAAAAACTTTTCCAGTTGGACCAATTACATCATAATTTCCATTAACTCGAATTTCATTTGCAACCAAGTCACCTGATTGCCAAGGACCTCTTGGATCGTTGTCGGGATTTTTATATCGGCTATTCATTTCATCTGTGCGATCAAGAAGTGGTTTTTAGCTATAAGGTTGTTAATTTGCATTGTTGCTTTTTTAGGACAACCGCTTACTGACTATGTCGGAGATAAATTGCGTGATGCTATTGGTGTTACACAACTTATTGTAGAATTTGAGTTATATGATGTTATTGATGATATCTTTGAATATTTTAAGGGTGATAAAGATACCGTTACCGAAGAAGAAGCTAAACAAACTGTCGATACAACTAAAACAGGCAACATATCAAAACAAAAGCGTGAGGATTTACTCGCAAAAATAAAAGCAATTCGTACCTTTATTTCTTCTGCACCGCAGGATGAAAATACAGGTAATCTTTTGTCGTACCTTTCTGAGCTTGAAAAAGATGTTAACGGTAAGAAATATGGTCTTGTGTTTGAAGAGCATCGTGAAGAAATTGATGAGGTACTTGACACTCATACACCTGTTCTCACAGAAGATGATGAACTTTTCATCGATAACGGCGGACAAATGAATTTTCTTATTGAGGGCGATAATCTTGCTTCGTTAAAACTTCTTGAAAAGACACATAAAGGAAAGATTGACCTTATTTATATCGATCCTCCTTACAATACAATGAGTACTGGATTTACTTATTCTGATACATTGGTGGATAACGGAGATAATTACAGACATTCAAAATGGTCTTCTTTTATGAAAAACCGTTTGGAAATTGCTCGTTCACTTCTTTCACCAACAGGATGTATTTTTATTTCTATTGATGATAATGAATTTGCAGCTTTAAAATTAGTGTGTGATAAGGTTTTTGGTTGGCAGAATTTTGTTACGTCTTGTATGTGGCAAAAAATACACAGCATCAAAAATGATGCTAAGTACATTTCTGTAAATCACGATTATATTTTCGTCTATGCAAAAAACATTGATTTGCTTAAATTCAATCTTGCTCTTTTGGATTTTGTCCCATTCTGCTTTCGGGGAAAATTTCTTGTTTGTAACAATATCAACAAATTCATCGTTAATATCTTCCTGTGTGATTTCTCCGTTCTCAAATAATTCTTCAGCTTCTTTAATTGTGAAGTTTTCCATATTTATTGAACTTAAAAAATCATACTTAGGAAGGGAATCAACAATGCTTGCAAAGCCAACCAAGTCCATTTTTGAAATTGCAGTCATTGCCGGCATACTTGTTTTAAGTCCTGCAATTAAACCTTTCATATTTAAAGAATCAAACGTCTTAGTAGCTTCAAATATGGGGGCATAGGCAGTATGCATTAAATTTAAAGACTCTCTTATTGGAGCAAGTGTTTTATGATATTCTTCAAGCATTGCAGTTGCACCATTCAAAGGGACTCTTACCGCTTGTAGAGTTTTTTGCAATTCTCTCATCGCCGCAAAAGCTCCTGAAGCTTCCATTTTCATAGCTGTTGCAAATGCGGTTGATTCCTGCATTTTCATAGCGGCAGCAATTGCACCACTGCTTTGCATTTTTTGTACCGCTACATAGGCGGGATTGTTTATTTTAAATGAATCAAAGTTGCTCATTTGTTCCTCCGTTTATAAAATAACAGTGTTTATTTCTTTCTCCAACTGCTCAATACCTTTAAGAATAACCTCAAAACCAGGCTTATCACCAAAAATCATATTTTGCATATGCTTGTAGTCATCTTTAAGAGCCTGCAGATTTCTTTTGGGCGGCATTAAGCGAAGTGTGCCGACTTTTGCTTCGTCATATCTTGCCCAGGGACAACGGTAAAACTTTTCTTTAAATTGTACGACCTTGTTAAGTAAATCAATATCTGCAAGGGCATCATCCTTAACAGGCGAATTCATCATACAGTACAAATCATAATAATGACGGGAATATCTTGACGGAAAAGCCTTATCTTCGGGTCTGAATGCTTCACGATGAAGAATTGTTACCTTCTCCCAAAAGGTTCGTTTCGGAAGCACTGTGAGAATATCAGTTGTCGGTTGAGTGAAGAACTTCGGATACTGAATAGCTGCATACGGTGTGATAGGTCTTTCCTCAGCAGGTGTCCAAGCTGCAAGAGCACCGATCTCAAGACGGATAACCGGGAGAATTGAGCTGTCCTCGAAACTACGGTTATATGCAAATACAACTGTCTGAGGGTCAGTTTCATCTATGTAACAATTAACTGATGTGCTGAGCTCATTCTGTAAGTCTGCTATAATTGCAGGCATAAAAGTTTTTTTCAAAAATTCTTCTGTGCGGCGGTTTGCCTCTTTATTAAAAATATCCTGCTTTGTGTTACTACGCTCTTCCCAAGGCTCATCAATTTCAAATCCTATAACACGCCAATCGAGGATAAGGTCAATATCTTCAGAAAAAC
>JAZQZO010000230.1:0-4674 GCA_045634065.1 Acutalibacteraceae bacterium | reverse complement strand
GATGACGGTATCACTCAGATAACAAAAGATCACTCTCTCGCACAGCAGATGCTTGACAGCGGTCAGATAACGCAGGAAGAATTTGAAAATTATCCTAAGAAAAATATAATCACCCGTGCTTTAGGTATTGAAGAAAAAATTGATATTGACTTTGACTTTACTGAAGTTAATGACGGTGAAACTCTTCTTCTTTGTACAGACGGATTAAGCGGTCTTTTAAGTGATAATGAAATATTTGAAATATATAAGAATACAGATTTTGAACTGCTTTGTGACGAATACATAAAAGCAGCTAATGCCAAGGGCGGTTATGATAATATAACTGCCGTGGTAATGAAAGGGTAAGGTGACGGTTAAATGGAAAATTATGTTGGCAAGCGCCTTGACGGAAGATACGAAATTATGGAAGTTATCGGCGTTGGCGGTATGGCCGTTGTATATAAAGCTTTTGATAACATCGACCACAGAATAGTTGCAGTTAAGATTCTCAAGTCTGAATATCTTGCAAATGAGGAATTCAAACGCAGATTCAGAAATGAATCGAAAGCTGTAGCTGTCTTATCACATCCTAACATCGTTAAGGTATATGATGTCAGCTTCGGTGATGCTATTCAGTATATCGTAATGGAGTATGTTGAGGGTATAACTCTTAAAAACTACATCACACAGCAGGGTATAGTTGACCCTAGGGAAGCTATTTATTTTATTACTCAGCTTCTTCGTGCACTTAAACACGCTCATGATAAAGGTATTGTTCACCGTGATATCAAACCTCAGAATATTCTTCTTATTTCTGACGGTACTATCAAAGTTACAGACTTCGGTATAGCTCGCATCAGCGAAAATGCAACAAGAACAATGACTGACGGAGCAATAGGTTCAGTTCATTATATCAGCCCCGAACAGGCAAAGGGCAGCATCACTGATGCAAGAACTGACCTTTATGCTGCAGGTGTTATTCTCTATGAAATGCTTACAGGTAAGCTTCCTTTCCAGTCAGACAATGCAGTTTCCGTCGCTTTAATGCAGCTTCAGAATGACCCGATAAGACCCAGAGAAATCAACAGCAATATCGCGGAGGGTCTTGAAGAAATCATTATTCACGCAATGCAGAAGAATGTTGCCGAAAGATATCAGTCTGCAAATGAAATGCACGACGATAACACTGGCTACAGAAGCAATCCCGCGATTATTTTCGGTTATAGCTTCAACCAGGTACATACACCTGCAGTTGAAGAACCCACGGTTAGAGCTGTAAATAATATACCATCTGAACCCGAAGCACTTGAGCTTGTTGACGAAAATGAATATGATGATGAGCTTGATTTTGATGATAAAAGCAAAAAGAGAACAATTGCAGTTCTTTCAAGTGTACTTGCTGCACTTGTTGTATTTGCGGTCGCACTCATTGTTATGTTTGCTCCCTCTTCAGATAAAATTTCTGTTCCGAATCTTGTTGGTATGAATTTTTATAACGAGGTTATGAATTCAAGTCAGTACGCACACTTATCATTTGAACCTATTATTGATTATGAAAGTGATGCTGAGGCAGGTATAATAATCGATCAAGAACCTGCAAACGGCAAAATCAACGAAGGCAGCACTATTATTATTTATATTTCAGGTTCAGAATCAACTGTTGAAGTGCCCGATGTATATGGTTATGAATCAACATCTGCCTCAAATGTTCTCAAGAGCAAAGGTTTCGATGTAAGAATTGAAAAAGAATTCAGTGATGAAGATATCGGTACTGTTATCAGAACTTCACCTGCAAGAAATAAGAAAGCTCAGAAGGGTAGTACGATTGTAATTTATGTTGCTACAAACGAAGAAATTGAGCCTGTAGAAGTACCGAATCTTGTTGGTCTGACAATTGCTCAGGCAAAAGCTAAGCTTGCAGAGGTTGGCCTTTATCTCGATTCTTCACGTACTGAGTATCGTGCAAGCGCTGAGCCAATGGGAAGAATCATCGGTCACGAACTTATCGGTGAACAGGTTAGACCTGGTACAAGTATCGCGGTTTATGTTAGTACAGGTAAACTTCCTGAAGAAGAGGAGTCCACTGACGAATCAACTGACGAGTCGACAGAGGACACAACAGATGAAAAGACAACCAAACCTACAACTACAAAGCGTCCGACTACGGAACCAACTGTAGATGAACCTACAACTGAACCTTCAACCACAGAACCGACTACAACCGAACCTACAACAGAGCCTACAACTGCACCTGTTACGCAACCTACACAGTCGACTGATGTTGTTGCACCTACTGACACTGTAGTAACAGAGGATTCCGGCGAATTCTATAATTTTAATGAGTATGACTATTGACGGCGTAATTTTAAAAGGCATCGGTGGCTTTTACTATGTTAAAACCGCTGAAGGTGTTTTCGAGTGTAAGGCGAAAGGAAAGTTCCGCAAGGAAAAAATATCGCCTCTTGCCGGTGATAAGGTTTCTGTAACAATTAGAACTGATGAAGAAAACACAATTGACGAAATTTACGAGAGAAAAAACTTTCTTATCAGACCGCCGGTTGCAAACATTGACAAACTTTTTATTGTTGTTTCAGCTGCAAAACCAAAGCCAAACACAGTAATCATTGATAAGATGACGGTTTTAGCTGAAAAAAATGATATAACTCCTGTTATAATCATTACAAAAACAGATCTTGCAAGTCACGATGAACTTAAAGCTATTTATGAGAGCACTGGATATAAAGTATATAGCTTTTCAATTGAGGATGCCGGTGAACTTGAGGCTATCAAGGAAGAACTCAAAAACTCTCTTTGTGCTTTTACAGGTAACTCCGGTGTTGGTAAGTCGACGCTTATCAATGCACTCAGTGATGGTCTTAAACTTGAGACAGGTGAAATCAGTGATAAGCTTGGCAGAGGTCGTCACACAACAAGACAAGCTGAAGTATTTCAGGTTGGCGAGGGGCTTGTAATTGATACTGCGGGTTTTTCAAGTATTGATTTTACGATGGATAACAGAATTTATTCTGAGGAGCTTCAGTATTATTTCAACGAGTTCTCTGAGCATATCGGTGATTGCCGTTTTAATGGCTGTCGACACTTGGGCGACAAAGGCTGCAGAATTTGTCAGCTTATTGACGAGGGTGTTATCAGTCGCAGCAGACACGAAAGTTACAAAACAATTTTCAATGAAATTAAAGACAATAAAAAGTGGAATACTTGAGTTGTTTATCACAAAAATATTTATTTTCCGTATAATGATATTGAGTCATACAGGCTTAATAATCAGGTAAGGATGATGGCATGTCTCATAACAGAGGGTGTCCGAAAGGTCTGGTTTTCACCGCTTTCGGTGCAGGAATTCTGCTTGCACTGTGTTTTCCTGTGAAAATAATGTTATTTATCCTTGCGGTAATGCTCGTTATCTTAGGCGTAACTTCGTGCCAGAGATAGCTCATATACACGGGAGGTATTTTATGAAAGTTGTTGTTTTCAGAAGTCCCAAAGCATTAAGCGGTATTTTGAGAATTATATTTAAAATTAACAGTAAAGAAGAATAATATGCGGTGCAGGTGGTTATCCATCTGCATTGTTTATAGGGTGATGTTTATGGAAAAACATATAGAAGTTGAACGCAGTATATATAAAAAGTACCGTAAAGATATCTGGAAGAAGTTTATTGCAGGTATAAACGAATATCAGATGATTAAGCCCGGGGACTGCATTGCAGTTTGTATTTCCGGAGGTAAAGATTCAATGCTTCTGGCAAAGTGTATACAGCATCTTCAAAAACACAGTGATTTTCCCTTTGAAGCTAAATATCTTGTTCTTGATCCGGGTTATTCACCTGAAAACAGACAGCGCATAATAGATAACGCCAAACTTTTAGATGTACCTGTTGAGATTTTTGATGCACGCATCTTTGACTATGTTGTTGATATAGAGAATTCACCTTGTTATATGTGTGCTCGAATGAGAAGAGGCCACTTATATAAAAACGCTAAAGCTCTAGGCTGCAATAAAATAGCGCTTGGTCATCATTTTGATGATGTAATTGAAACCATACTACTGAGTATGCTATACGGTGCTGAAATTAAAACGATGATGCCTAAGCTTCATAGCACAAATTTTGAGGGAATGGAGCTTATCCGACCGCTTTATATGGTGCGCGAAGCTGATATAAAAGCCTGGGTAAGATATAACGATCTCAAATTTTTAGAGTGTGCTTGCAGTTTTACAGCAAAAAATGAACAGCAGTCTGACCAAGAACTGCTGTCAAAGAGAAAAGAAATGAAAGAGCTGATTTCTCAGTTCAGAAAAATCAGCCCATATATTGATATGAATATTTTTAAAAGTGTACACAATGTCAATCTCGAAACTGTTATAGGATATCACAAAGGTGATGAAAAATACAGTTTTCTGGATGATTATGACAAAGGGTAATCAGTTAACATTATACTGCTTTATATATGAAATGCAAAGCTCATCAACTCTGTTTTCAAGGAAAGCATAAACTTCTTCGAGAGGATAGTTATCGGGATTTTTCGCATAAAGTGTTAAAACTCCTATGAAAGCGTTGCTATAAAATGTTGCAAAGAGCTCGGCTCTTTCGGGGCTGGTACCTGGGAGTATTACCTTGATTTTTTCCAAGCAATAATTATGCACGGCAGCAGTGAAAGACGCGCCTAACGAAGC
>JAZQZO010000229.1:0-4066 GCA_045634065.1 Acutalibacteraceae bacterium | reverse complement strand
ATTAACCCTGCAGATGATGTTGAAGCTATAGCTGCTGTACACGCTGCGGTTGATCACGAGGGACCGGTTTATATGAGATTTGGCAGACTTGCAGTACCTCGCGTAAACAGTGAAGACTATAAGTTTGAACTTGGTAAGGGTGTTATGCTCAAAGACGGTAAGGATGTTACAATTGTTGCAACCGGACTTATGGTAAACGAGGCTCTTATTGCCGCAGAGACACTCAAGGCTGAAGGTATTGATGCTAGAGTTATAAACATTCATACTATCAAGCCTCTTGACAGAGAAATTATAATTAAGGCAGCGAAGGAAACAGGCGCAATCGTTACTGCTGAAGAGCACAGCGTTATCGGCGGTCTCGGCTCTGCTGTCAGCGAAGCACTTGCTGAAGAGTACCCTGTACCCGTTGTGAAGCTCGGTGTTAATGATACATTCGGTAAGTCAGGTCCTGCACTTGAGCTTCTGAAAATTTTTGGTCTTGATGCTGAAAACATTGTAATTAAGGCTAAGAAAGCTATTGATTTAAAGAATAAGCTAGTTTAATTTAATTTATAAAAGGTAGGTTTATACGATGAAAGAAATTACAAAAGATATGGTTATCGGTGACATTCTTGATGCTGACGGCGGCACAGCTGTGTTCTTCTTTGAAATGGGAATGCACTGTCTCGGTTGCCCTGCTTCAAGAGGCGAAACTGTTGAAGAAGCTTGCGCTGTTCACGGTGTAGATGCTGATGCTCTCATAGCAAGAGTTAACGAATATCTTGCTACAAAATAAGAGAAATTTTATGGGAGCCGCCTGATATATCGGGTGGCCCTGCTTTTTAATAAAGATTAAATGAGGTATTTATGTCAAAAATTAAACTTGACGACAGACTTTCGGCAGTAGCGAGTCTTGTCAGAAACGGAAAAAGAGTTGCCGATATTGGCACAGATCACGGTTATTTAGTGGCATATCTTGTCGAAAAAGGTCTTTGCCCTAGCGGCATAGCAGCTGATTTGAGAAAAGGCCCCCTTGAAAATGCAAGACAGACTGTGATTCAGCAGGGTCTCAGCGATAAAATTGATCTTATTCTGTCAGACGGACTTGAGAATATATCCAAAAACTCCTGCGACGATATTGTAATTGCGGGTATGGGAGGCAATCTTATAGCTGAAATATTAGAGAAAGCTACCTGGGTGAAGAACGAGAAAATCAACATTGTTGCTCAGCCGATGACACACGCTGAAGTATTAAGACAGTATTTCGTTGACAATGGTTTCACAATCAAAAAAGAGAAAACCGCAACTGATGGCAAGAGATATTACTGCATAATTTCAGCAAGTTATAATGGAGTAGTTGAAATGCATAGAGCTTCTTACATATATACAGGTGAAATTAAACCTGAAAGTGAAACTGACATTAAATATCTTCAGAAAATTTTAACTGCACTGTCTAAAAAATACAATGCTCTAATGAGTGCAGAAAAAGAAGACTCAGATAATTTAAAAGTAATTATTGACGAAATAAAAACTTTGCTTGGAGAGTGACACAATGATAACAGTAAAAAATATATCCGACTATATCGACTCAATCGCACCGTATAGTGCAAAATGCGAATGGGATAACTGCGGTATTTTAGTTGGTGATAAAGATAAGCAAGTCAAGAAAATAGGTTTCTCTCTTGATCTTACAAGCGAAGTATTAAATAATGCTAAAGAAAATGATGTTGACCTTATAATTACACATCATCCTATTATTTTCAGACCCGTGAAAAACTTTCTCAAGGGCAATCTTGCCTATGAGTTGGCTGTCAGCGGTATAAGTGCCATTTCTGCACACACCAGCTTTGACTGTGCAAATGGGGGAGTAAACGATGTTTTATGCCAGTTTCTCGGCATAACAAATATCGAAGGCGTTCCTGATGAGGAATGTCCTGTTCCGATGGCTCGAATAGGTGAAATTGAGGCGATGAAATCTGATGATTTCGCTAAAAAGGTTGCCGATGTTCTCGGTACTGTCTGCCGTGTCGCTGACGGCAAAAATATTATTAAAAAAGTTGCAGTTTGCGGTGGCTCCGGTCCTGATGATTTTGTTTTCACATCTGCATCAATGGGTGCAGATGCGGTTGTGACAGGTGAAATCAAGCACCATATATTCCTTGCAGCAAAAGAAATGGGAATAACCGCTATTCAGGCCGGGCACTTTGAAACAGAAAATCCGGCAGTTTCTGCCTTAATGAAATATATTAAAAATGAATTTAAAAATGTGGAGTGCATTCTTCTTAAGCAAAGCAATCCTACAAAATTTATCGGATAAGGTGTAATATGGCTCTCGACGGAATATTTTTATCAAAAGTTAAAAACGAGCTTAAGGAAAAAGCAGTAGGACTTCGTGTAGACAAAGTCAATCAGCCCACAAGAGATGAGGTTGTTCTCAATCTCAGAGGTAAGGGTTGTAACTATAAACTGCTTTTATGTGTGCGTGCAGATAGCCCAAGGCTTCATTTTACCTCTCATAACATTGATAATCCACCCGTACCACCAATGTTTTGTATGCTTCTTCGAAAGCATCTGACAGGTGCTATGATTAAAGATGTACGCCAGCACGAAACAGACAGAATTATCTTTATAGATTTTGATGCAACAAATGAAATCGGCGACAGGGTAGAGCTCACAATTGTAATGGAAATTATGGGCAAATACTCAAATATGATTCTCATTTCCGGGGAAAAGATTATCGATTCGATGAAAAGGGTTGACTTCACAACCTCGAGTGTCAGACAGATCCTCCCCGGGCTTCAATACGCTCTGCCACCACAGCAGGACAAGCTGTCAATTGAAACTACGGATGTTGAAACAATCCTTGATAGGGTGCTTTCATACAGAGAAAAGTCGCTTTCCTCTGCTATTCTCAACTCAATTCAAGGTTTATCACCTGTTGTCGCACGTGAAATTGCCCATAAGACAGCCTTTGATGATATTCAGGTGTCATTTCTCGATAATCCGCAGATAGATATACTGAGATCTGTTTTAGAGGATTTTGCTTCAAGTCTCGGCAATGGTACTGTATATATGCTCACTGAAAGTGATGGCAAACCCAAGGATATGTCCGTTATTGATGTTAAGCAATATGGTGATATGCTGTCTGTTAAAGAATATGAAAGTGCTGCTGAACTTTTGGACGATTTCTATTTTGAGCGCGACAGAATTAACCGCATCAATCATAGAGGTCACGAACTCATAAAACTTCTTAACAATCTTATTGAAAGAACAGCGCGAAAGCTTGCACTTCAAAGGGATGAGCTTAAGCGTTGCGAAGATAAAGACACACTAAAACTTTACGGTGAACTTATCCTGGCTAACCTTTACCGCCTAGGCAAAGGTGTAACATATTACGAGGTTGAAAACTATTATGATAATTGTGAGGTTATAAGAATTCCTTGCAATCCTGCCTTGTCACCAACGGAAAATCAGAAGAAATATTATAAAGATTATCGCAAATCTCAGACTGCTGAAAAAATGCTTGCGGGTCTTATTGAAGACGGTGAAAACGAAATAGTTTACCTCGAAAGCGTACTTGATGAGCTTTCAAGAGCAGATACTCACAGTGAAATTTCAGCTATACGTCTCGAGCTTCAGAATGGCGGATACATCAAAAATCTCAAAGGCAAAAAACAGAAACCACCAAAAGAATTGCCACCTATAGAATTTATGTCAAGCGACGGATTTAAAATTCTTGTTGGCAGAAATAATATCCAGAACGATAAGTTATCTCTTAAAACCGTTATGAAAAATGATATGTGGCTTCATACTCAGAAGATTCCCGGCTCACACGTTATAATCGTTGCTGATGGTAAAGAAATTTCTGACGAGTCTATCGAAGAGGCAGCAGTTATTGCAGCATACTTCAGCAAAGCTAAAGAATCGTCGCTTGTGCCCGTGGATTATACAAGAGTCAAAGCTCTCAAAAAGCCAAGCGGTGCAAAAGCCGGTATGGTAATTTATCACGAATATTGGACAATTATAACCAACCCCGACAAAGATTTAGTTGAAAAATTAAGAGTAAAATGATAAAGGAGGGATAAGA
>JAZQZO010000228.1:0-3618 GCA_045634065.1 Acutalibacteraceae bacterium | reverse complement strand
TAACATTATCATTATCATTATAGCATCGTTTCGCATAAACTTTTATGCGAACTTATGCATATGCATACACTTGTATGCATATCCATACAAATGCATATCCCCCTGCCGTAAGACAGAGGGACATTTTCATTTATTTCACTTTGATATTAAATCTGAATTTCGCATTATCCTCGTACCAAAGCGGGAAGTTAGTGCCCCAGACATTGTTATAGAGAACAAAACTGATGCCGTCTTTTCTTATATCCTCAAACTTGTTGTCAAACTCAAGGATTTTTCCCCCACCGAAAGATACAAGAGGACAGTGGAGATTTTCCACTTCACAACCGTCCCACATAACACTTTCTACAGCGTGCAGATTTCGGCTGCCGTTGAGCGTCACTTCATCAGGACTCACAAGACAACCAAGCTTTTTCAGAAGAACTTTGTCAGCATTGGGGAAGAGATTGAAATATACCGCTTCCGTGAGTCTGTTTGCATCCTTACCGTACCAGCTGACATCGATGCCTAGTCCCTCTTCTGATAGAGTGTAGGTAATCTGAATAAGCCTCGGTGCGCCCAGGTCATCGCAGAGCTTTTTGTCGCAGGTTAGATTAACCGTAATCTGTGAATTTTCAGCCTGTATCTTTTCGGCTTTATACGGGAACTTGCCTGACGGGTACTTGCCCTCGAAAGTTTTGAGGTTAGGTCTTGCGAAATCGCCCAAAGCCCAGACTGCAGTTTCTTCAAGGTCTCGTGAATAGTGTGAGAGCCAATAATCATAGTCAGCGTTGCAGAATGAGCGATAAGTCACAGCAGGGCTGTTGTTGTCACGGATAATTTCCTTGCCGTCATAGATAAGAGAGCCTATACCGCCGTACTCATTAAGTCTGAGGCTCCATTTTCCCTTTTCGAGAGTCTTTTCACCCTTGTCTGTGATTTCTTTCGCACTCTCGGGAACAAGGTCAGAAAGGGCATTTTCGGCAATTTTTCTATGGGTATCACTAAGAACTGACAAAGCCTTATCTATATAACTTCTCTGCTCACTCCAGCTCTTTTCAATAACGCTGTAGTACCCTCTTTTTCTTCTGCCGTCAAAAAGGCTCACAAGAGGTAAAATGCTCTGAGGCAGGTCTGAGAAAATATAACGGAACTGCACCTTATCTTTCTTTCTCGCCTTGATGAAATCTTTCTTGAGATAGTGCCCGTAATCGGAGAAATAAGTCTTGCTGTCCATACCGCAGGTATGCTCGGCAATGCAAAGAATAGCATCGGTGAAGTTTTTATATTCCTCGTCATTTCTGTCAAGAGTACCGTCGGCAAGCCACTGTCTTTTAAGTCTCATCAGAGTGCGAAGACAAGCAGATTTATAAGGGTCGGTTGCACTGCCGTGAATCCAGCTGTCACCCATTTCGCCTTCAAAAACGGGCAGTTTATGACGAACCTCCCAGATAACATCTGCAAAGTCGTCAATGGTACCTGCTGTGATTTCATAGTCGGGATATTGCATCTGAATCTCATCAAAATGGGCAAGTACTTTTTCAGGTGAAGGTGCACCGTGATTGTCGAGAGTGTGGTCAAAATAGAGTATCTCATCCACAAGATCGCTTTCAAATGCACCTCCGTAGGCACCGGAATAAATAACCACAACCTCACTGTCACCATTTTTCCAAAGGAAACAAGGCGGCACATCAACAAGAGCAGAAGCACCGTTAACACCGATATGTAAAAGTTTAATTCCGTGTTTTGCAAGCATCGGTACAATACCCTTTGTATGACCGGGTACGTCTGTCATTTTGGCGGCAACAGTTTTTCTGCCGCGTAAGGTATCCAGCGCGTCCACAACAGAAAGGCCGAAATCAAGTGAGTCTTCATCTAAAAGCTCTGTGTGCGTGGTGAAGGGCATAGCGTGGGGTGCAATATTGCCCTCTCTGATAGCTTTTTCGAGCTTAGCTCTTCTTTCAGGCACACTCAGAGCCTCTTTGAGAATCCACGAGCCCGTAGTCCATACGAAATATTTTTTACCGTCCTTGTTCACCTTTTCGGCAAGGTCAATAGCTTCGGGAATAAAGATATCAATATACTTCTGCCTGATGTTTTCGGCATAATCTGTAAAGCCTAAATCAAGGTGAGTTTTTGAAACAACAATTACTTTCTTCATAGTATACCTCTTTTATCAGAATCTTGTCCAGAAATCTACACCCCAAGGGTGAGACTGCTCTTCCCATTCATCGCGATGAGAGAGAATCTTCTCACGCATTTCAGCTACCTTGCCTTTGTAATTTTCGTCATCGGCAAGATTTTTTGTCTCCCAAGGGTCATTTTTTATATCGTAAAGGAATGTCCACTTATCCTCCTCATTATCACCGTTGCGATATTCGATGAGTTTGTAGTTTTCATCTTTTACTCCGCGGACAAACTTATCGAAAATAAGATAGAGTTCATCTCGGAAACTGTCACCGTGTTCACCATCGAGAAGTTTCGCAAAGCTCTTTCCGTCAACAGATGAAGGTACATCGAGTCCCACCTTTTCGCAAAGAGTCGGGAAAATATCATAAAGGTAAACATAGGCATCGTTGCGTCTGTTTTCTGCAATGCCGGGCCCCGCCATAATAAGAGGAATACGCACTCCGTGCTCGTAAATATCTTCCTTACCCAGCCAACCGTGCTGACCTACAGCAAGACCGTTGTCACCTGTAAAGACGATGATTGTATTCTCTTCCTCCCCCGACTCTCTCAGGGCATCGAGGAGTCTGCCGATCTCATAATCAAGGTGTGTAATCATAGCAAAGTACTCTGCAATATGGCGTCTTATTTCTTTTTCATCACGTGGATATGCAGCAAGGCTCTCGTCACGGTGCACCATAAGAGGATAGTTTGTGTCGATAATCTGCTGAAAATTAGGCGGCAGATTTATTTTCTCCTCGTCGTACATCTTACGGAATTCATCGGGCATTGTTCGCGGGTCATGAGGTGCAAGATAAGCAAGGTACATAAAGAAAGGATTTTCCTTGTTTACATTCTTTCTGAGAAGATCAATGGCTGAATCCGTAAGAAGTGTGCTTGAATGTTTGCCCGGATCGAACTCATCGCAGTGCTGCTTCTGAGGATGGTTGTCATTATAGAAATCCACCACGAAATTGATTACATTGTCGTACTTGCCTGTCGGGTCATAACGGCAGGTTGGCACATTCCAATGATCCCACATACCACCGAAGAAAATCTTTGCACCCTGAGTAAAGCTTCGCGCATAGGAGGGACAACCGTTATGCCATTTACCAAGGCCAATAGTTTCATATCCGTTATTTTTAAAAGTTTCTGCCAGGGTTTTGTGTTCCTCAGGTATGTTTCCGCCAAGTTCTTCAAGGTGAAAAGGATTTCTACCCGAGAGAATCATTGCACGACTGGGCATACACACAGCTCCGCAGGTACCTCCTGCAATATGAGCACGGACAAAAGACGTGCCGCGAGACACAAGTCTATCAAGATTAGGGGTAATGATTTCACTGTTTCCCAAAGCGTGTATCGTATCAAAGCGTTGATCATCTGTAACAATAAACAGAACATTAGGTTTTTTAATCATAAAAATACCACCTCAGTTTGCAATCTACTTTTTAATTTGGAATTATTATATCATATCAC
>JAZQZO010000227.1:0-4626 GCA_045634065.1 Acutalibacteraceae bacterium | reverse complement strand
TCAACCTGCAAGTCACCTATGCAGATGCAGGGTGCTATAATCAAGAGTTACTATGCTGAAAAGAACGGCATTGATCCTAAGGATATTGTGTCTGTTGCAATTATGCCTTGCACAGCTAAGAAGTTTGAGTGTGGCAGAGATAATGAAGCAGGTGCAGGTTATCCCGATGTTGACTTTGTTCTGACAACAAGAGAGCTTGGCAGAATGATTGATACAGCAGGTATCAACTTCAAGATTCTTCCCGACGAAAGCTGTGATGCTCCTCTCGGTCAGGGTACAGGTGCTGCTGTTATCTTCGGTGCAACAGGCGGCGTTATGGAAGCTGCTCTTCGTACTGCTGCTGAAGTCATCACAGGTACAGAGCTTGATAATCCTGAATTCCACGATGTCCGTGGTATGGAAGGCGTAAAGGAAGCTTCATACAAGCTCGGCGATCTCGATGTTAAGGTTGCTATTGCAAGTGGCACAAAGAACGCTAAAGTTCTTATGGATAAGGTTAAGGATGGTACTGCTGACTACACCTTTATTGAAATTATGGGTTGCCCCGGCGGATGTATCAACGGTGGCGGTCAGCCTGTTCAGTCTGCAACAGTCCGCAACTTCACAGATCTCAAGGCTCTCAGAGCTGCAGCTCTTTATGAGAATGACAAGAACCGTCCTCACAGAAAGAGTCACGAAAATGAAGATGTCAAGGCAGTTTATGCTGAATATCTTGGTGAACCTAACAGTCATAAGGCACACGAGCTTCTTCATACAAGTTATGTAGCAAGACCTATGTTCAACAAATAAACAGATTAAAGCGACTCTGAAAAGGGTCGCTTTTTTAGTGGGAAATTATCGCGTTTTTGATTCTTTTTCCGCGATAGGAAAAAGAATGCCTCGCGGCGAGCGAATGATCGCGAATGTTTATTGCCCTCGTCGGGCAGGCGTTACTTTTCCTGGCACGGAAAAGTAACCAAAACGCGCTCTTATTTTTTGCTCCTTACTTCTAACTTCACTTTCCCTCTTGTAAAAATCCCCTAATTATTGTATAATAATTCCGTAAATATTCACGGAGGTGGAAATATGAAATACAGCGTAATACCCGAGCCTTTAAAAATGACTATGGGCAGTGAAAATGTCTTCTCCCTCACAAGACTCTGCGAGGTGGAATATGACGATGGCTCGAAGAAAGCATATGATGCTCTTATTAAGTTTCTCAGTGACTCTTTTTCGATGACTCTTGTGGGTACGGGTAAAGAGAAAATAACTTTAAAAATAGACGATAGCATAGAAGAAAACGAAGGCTATACACTTACTGTTTCAAAGGACTCTGCCGTTATCTGCGGCAAGGATGAAACAGGTGTACTCTATGGCGTACAGAGCCTTAAACAGCTTCTTTTTCAGGGTGAACTGAAATTGCCTGAAATCGAGATAAAAGACAGCCCGAGATTTTCATACAGAGGATTTATGCTTGACTGTGGCAGATACTTCTTCACTGTGGAGGCAGTCAAGGTTTTTCTTGAAATGATGGCTCTTCACAAGCTAAATGTTTTTCATTGGCATCTTAGCGAAGATCAAGGCTTCAGAGCACAGATTCTTGATAAATTACTTCTTACAGAAATCGGCTCATACAGAAGCCATACCAACTTTAATAACAGAAAGCACGAGGGCTACTATACCGTTGCGGATATGAAAGAAATAGTTGAGTACGCCCATAACCTTTGCATTAAGGTTATTCCAGAAATCGACACACCGGGTCACGCTGTGGCTATGATCGCCGCCTATCCTGAGCTTTCTTGTTTTGACAGAGAATTAGAAGTTGCTACCCATTGGGGCATCAAGCACGACGTACTCTGCATTGGTAAGGAGAGTACCTTTGAGTTTATGCAGACTGTGGTCGATGAGCTTCTTGAAACTTTCACTGACGGCACTTTCCATCTGGGTGGTGACGAGGTACCCACAACAAGATGGAAACTTTGTCCCCACTGCCAGAAGAGAATGAAAGACGAGGGTCTCAAAGATGAAAGCGGACTTCACACATACTACCTTGACAGAATGGCTTCTTATCTAAAAAACAAGGGTGTAGAAGTTGTTATGTGGAATGACACCATCAAGGATTATATGGTGGCGAAAGATGTCGTGTGGCAGTTCTGGAACGGCGAAATGAAGAAAGAAGATATTGTTGGGGAGATCAACTCAGGCAGACCTTTCATTATGTCAAACATCAGTGCATATTATCTTGATTTGCCCTATGCTAATATCAATCTTAAGGATACATACGATTTTGAACCCGTTTATGAGGGCATCAAAGAAGAAAACAAGCACCTTGTAAAAGGTGTCGAAGCTTGTCTTTGGGCAGAGTTTGTGCCCACTATGAAAAAGGCAGGTTACTGTACCTATCCAAGACTCGGAGCTTTTGCTGAAACTGCCTGGTCGCCCAAAGAGAATAAGAACTACGATAAGTTCCTCGGCAAACTTCCGTTTTACTACGATATGCTTGGCGCTTACGGTGTTGATACAGCTACACTCAAGCAGGCTAATCCGGGCTTTGCTAGGAAGGTCGGAAATCTTATCTGGTGGGAGAGAAGAAAACTTTGCTGGCAGGGTCTTCACAATCTTATCGATAATGCAAGTGTACAGCGCAAGTACGGCAAAAAGGAGAAATGATAATGATTAACCTTATACCGATGCCGAAAAACTTCAAAGAGTTCAAAGGCGGTTATTCTATAGATAGAGATGCTGTAACTGTGTCCTTTGATAAGGAGCTTGAAGAGATAAAAGATGTTATCTGTGAGATTCTCAAAATCGGAATTACAGAACCTCAGGAGAATGTTGATATCAGCTTTGTCTATGACGAAAAGGCTGATAAAAATGCATATAGTCTTAGTATCACAGACAGTGGTGTAAAAGTATATGCTTCAGCATATGAAGGCGCATTCTATGCTGTGACAACTTTGAGACAGCTCTATAAAACCGATATTACAGACAACAAGATTCTGACTGCTTCCTGTCTTGAAATAAAGGATGATAAGCCATTGTACGACTGGCGTGGTTTGCAGCTTGATGAAAGCCGTAATTTCTTCGGCAAGGGTACTGTAAAAAAAATACTTGACTTTATGTCCATTTATAAGCTCAACAGATTCCACTGGCATCTCACTGATGACCAGGGATGGAGAATTGAGGTTAAGAAATATCCTCTTCTGACAGAAATCGGCAGTAAGAGAGCAGGCACTCAGCTTCACTCCTGGAACGGTCTTGATTATGATGACACACCTCACGAGGGACACTATACTCAGGAAGATATTAAGGAAATAGTAGCTTATGCTAAGAAAAGATGCATTGAGATTATTCCTGAAATTGATTTTCCGGCTCACTGCGCATCGGCAATTGCTGCTTATAACGATCTTGCTTGCAGAGAGATACCGTGTAATGTTTTTGAATTCTGCGGCTGGAAACTCGCTAAGGAAAGAGGATATGTGGATTGGAACAGACCTATCTGTCTTGGCAAAGATAAGGCGATAAACTTTGTTTTCGATGTTATAGATGAAGTTGTCGAACTCTTCCCATTTGAGTATTTTCACGTAGGTGGCGACGAATCGCCCACAGATGAATGGAAGAAGTGTCCTCACTGTCAGGCGAGAATGAAAAAAGAAAAGCTCAAGAATGAAACTGATCTTCAGGGTTGGTTCACCAATCAGGTCAATGCTCACCTTAAATCAAGAGGCAAAATAATGGTTGGATGGAACGAGATACTTGCAAGCAATATCGATAACGATATTATCGGACAGTATTGGACACCCAAAAAAGATAAAAACGTCAACAGACATATCAAGAACGGCGGAAAGGTAATTCTTTCAAACCACAAGTATTTCTATTTTGATATGCTTTACAGTTATTGCACAGCAAAGGGCACATATGATTTTACCTACAGAACATCATCCGTACCTAAAAAATATAAAGACAGCGTACTCGGTGTAGAGGGTGAAAACTGGACAGAGTGGACAAGAACTGAAAAAGAACTTTTCTTTAAGATCTTTAACAGAACTCTAGCTCTTTCCGAAACAGCCTGGTCAGATGAAAGTGTCAAGGATTACGGCAGTTTTGTCAAGCGAATGGACAACCACAAGAAGATTATGGACGCTCTTGATATCTTCTATGGCAGTGATGAAATCACAATGCAGAAAGCTGCATTCAAAAAGAAAAAGCTCAGTAAAAAGTACGGCTTCAGCCATAAGGATTATGACAGCGAATTCAGACTCCAGGAAATACTCGATAATCTCAAATAAAAAAACGATGCAGAGGTTGGTTAAATCCTTCCTCTGCTTTTTATATAAAAAAAACGCCACTCTTCAAGGGAGTGACGATAAGAATCTGATTAGTCTTCTTTGCCCACAAGCCAATTGATTGAAACGCCGAGCACATCAGCGATTGCAACAAGCTCATAGTCGTTTACGCTTCTGATCTGGCCTTCAAGCTTTGAAAGTCCGGAAGCAGTAAGTTCAACACCTTTGATCTGAAGCTGTGTAAGCAGGTCAATTTGTTTGATACCTAATTCTTTTCTTTTTGCCTCAATTTTTGCGCCCACGATATTGCGGTCGCCGAGAGGTTGTTTTCTAATTCTCATAGCATTCTCACCTTCACTAT
>JAZQZO010000226.1:0-1946 GCA_045634065.1 Acutalibacteraceae bacterium | reverse complement strand
CTTCCGCGGCTGAAGCGGCTGCAAACTTTCAGAACTCTCCTTGGTCATCAATTCTTAACGTACATCATTGTTCTCTTGATGAGTTCGCTCCTGAGCTAGGCCTGATGTACGACCTGATTTTTTCGAATCCTCCGTATTTTGATAACTCCTTGCAGGCCCCTGAGGAGCGCAGAAACGCTGCCCGTCACACATCTACGGGACTTTCCTATAGGGAAATCTTTGAATTTGCTGCAGCTCGTCTGACTGAACAGGGACGGGTGGCCTTGGTCCTTCCTGGTGATACAGAGCACGACCTTCTGCGTCATGCCAGAATGAACGGACTGTATCTTTTCAAGATAACACGTATCCGTACAGTCCCTCGTAAGGCTCCTGCGCGTATAATTGCGGAGTTCTCCAGAATTCGTACGGACAATCCGGAAGATGTGATACTTACAATACAGAATGAAGGACAGTATACTGATGAGTACCTGTCCTTCACTAAAGATTTTTATTTATTCGCCTGATTTAGTTGCGTTGTCCTGGTTTTACTGTGCCGTGAATTTCTCTCATGGACCTGATATGATGACGTCTGAATTTTTCCTCAGCCACATATAACTTTGCCACTTTTTTGTCAGGCAGAACCTTGCGGTATTTGTCTGCTTCTCCTTTTTCTATGTCTTTATTAGCGAGCTTTGCTGCGAGATAGTTGTTAAGCAGATTGTTTATCTCCTTGTCTGTTGCCTTGTTTTCCTCCAGGGCCTTAGCCAGATCGAAATAAGCTTTCATCATATTTTTCTGAGCTTCGTGCTTCTGAGATACGATCTGATTATAAACTGGCCAGAAAACCTGAGCCTCATCGGGAGTGAGTTCCAGTTCGGCTGTTAAGAATGCTATCTTTTCGCTTTTTATTTTATCCTGCCAATTGCCGTGTTCTTTTGGTTGAGCCTGTGCATTTGACACTGAAAGCAGAGCAAAAAAAGTCATTGCCACTGCAAAGAGTCTTAAATTTTTCATACTGAAATGTTTAATATAATTCGTCTATTTCTGTTCCTGTATATATAAGGTATTCAATAATGTCATCCTCGCTGATAGCGTCAGCATATTGTTCGTCGTATTCGTCGAATATTATATTAGTCATGTTTTCAGAGAATACGAGATAGTCTTCTTGAGTATAATTGTCTTTAGAAGCGTGCTCCAGGAAGAAAGACCCGGCTGCAACAAGCATTGCGAACATTGCTGCAAGAGCGACGTATGGTGTGATCTTGTTCCACGCTGACGTTTTCTGACAGGATGTTAGATTCTTCTTTAATCCGTCAAAATATTCATCTGGGATGCTGTATGGCATCTCTTTCAGATGAATCTTATCAGTCAATATGTCTTTATTCTTATTTTTCATACCGTCTATTTAGATGAATGTCATGTACAAAGGTTTAACTTTCCAAGAACTTTTCTTCAAGTTCGGTGCGTATCTTATTATATGCATGGTGATATGATGCCTTCAGAGCTCCGACTGATGTTCCTGTGATGTCTGAAATATCTTCATATTTCATCTCGTCAAAATATCTCAGGTTGAATACCAGTCTTTGTTTTTCAGGAAGTCTTTGTATTGCCTTGTGAAGTTCCCTCTGCATGCTGTCACCATTGAAGTATGGGTCTTCCTCAATTTTTTTAATGAGTTTGTCAGTGGGGGAGTCCAGCCCGATGAATGAAATTATACGTTGTCGTCTCACCTGATTCAACGCCTCGTTTGTCGCGATTCTATATATCCATGTATATAATTGTGATTCTGCCCGGAATTTTGGTAGAGCATTCCATATCTTTATGAATATGTCCTGAAGCAGGTCATTAGTGTCGTCATGACTGCACAAGAAACGACGAACGTGCCAGTAAAGCCGTTCGGAATAGCGCTCGACTATGGCGTTGAATGCCTTGTCGTATTCGCATGATTGTTGGAGTTTTATGATTTC
>JAZQZO010000225.1:0-4544 GCA_045634065.1 Acutalibacteraceae bacterium | reverse complement strand
CAAAGGTTTTCGGTGATGCACTTAAGGATTTCGGCGTAAAGCTTGATAAGCTTTATGACTGCGAGCCCGATGCAGGTCTGGGTAACGGCGGTCTCGGCAGACTTGCAGCCTGTTATCTGGACGGTCTTGCAACTCAGGGCTATTACGGTATGGGCTACAGCATTCTTTATGAGTGCGGTATCTTCAAGCAGAAGCTTATTGACGGTTGGCAGACTGAGCTTCCCGATTTCTGGCTTCCCGGCGGTGAAGTATGGCTTGCTCCCAGAGAGAAGGATACCTTCACAGTTCGCTTCGGCGGTGAGGTTGTTGATAACTGGGATAATCAGTACCATAGTGTAGAATACAGAAACACAAATGATATTATTGCTGTACCCTATGATATGTTTGTAAGCGGTAAAGACGGCAAGGGTATTTCAATTCTTCGTCTTTGGAAGAGTAAGGCTCCCTCACTTGATATGCACCTGTTTGACCAGGGTCAGTATATGAAGGCTGTTGAACAGCAGGCTATGGCAGAGGTTATCAGCAAGGTTCTTTATCCTGCAGATAATCACTACGAAGGTAAGAGTCTTCCTCTCAAGCAGCAGTACTTCCTTGTTTCAGCTTCAATTCAGGATATCGTAAGCAGACACCTTCGCCATTTCGGCAGTGTTGACAATCTTGCAGAGAAAAATGCCATCCATATCAATGATACTCATCCTACTCTTTCAATTCCTGAGCTTATGAGAATTCTTCTTGATGAGTGCGGATACGGCTGGGATGATGCTTGGAACATTGTTACAAAGGCAACAGCTTACACTAACCACACAGTTATGAAAGAAGCTCTCGAATGCTGGAGCGAGGATCTTGTAAGAAGCCTTCTTCCCAGAATCTATCAGATTATCAAGGAAATCGACAACAGATACCGTGCTTACATCTGGAACACAACCTTTGATGCAGGTAAGGTTGAAGAAATGGCTATCATTTCAGGCGGCGTTGTTAAGATGGCAAACCTCTGCGTTGCTACTTGCCACAGCGTTAACGGTGTATCTGCTCTTCACTCACAGATTCTTAAAGATACTATCTTCAATTCATACTACAAGCTCAATCCCGACAAGTTCAAGAATGTAACAAACGGTATTGCTCACAGACGTTGGCTCTGCCAGGCTAACCCCGAACTTACAGCTTATATCACAGAACTCATCGGTGACGGCTTCATCTATAACGCTGATGAACTTGAAAAGCTCAGAAAGTTCGCTAAGGATAAGAACGTTCTTGCTAACATCGAGAAGATCAAGACTAACAACAAGAAGGCATTTGCCAAGTACGTTAAGGAAAAGACAGGCATCGAGCTTGATCCCACTTCAATCTTCGATGTACAGGTAAAGAGACTTCACGAATACAAGCGTCAGCATCTCAACGCTCTTCAGATCGTTGCAAGATACCTTGAAATCAAGGAAAATCCCGACGGCGACTATGTGCCTCACACATATATCTTCGGTGCTAAAGCTGCTTCCGGCTACTTTATGGCTAAGAAGATCATCTCCTTCATCTGCGCTATGGCTGACCTCATCAACAATGACCCTGATATGAAGGGCAGACTCAAGGTTGTTTACCTTGAAGACTATAATGTTACAATGGCTGAAAAACTTATGCCTGCTGCTGATATTTCAGAACAGATTTCACTTGCAGGCACAGAGGCTTCAGGTACCGGTAATATGAACCTTATGATCAACGGTGCTCTCACACTCGGTACTCTTGACGGTGGTAACGTTGAAATTCACGAAGCTGTAACAGAGGAAAACATGTTCCTCTTCGGTATGACTACTCCCGAAGTTGAAGACCTCAAGAAGAGAGGCTATCAGCCTATGAACTACTTCAACAACAATGCTGAACTCAGAAAGGTTATCTCCTTCATCCAGGGCGGCATCAACGGCAAGCAGTTCCCCGAAATCGCAAACACAATTATGCACCACGATCCCTATATGGTTCTCGCTGACTTCGCAGACTACAGAACTGCTCAGAAGAAGATCGACGAAGTATGGAAAGACAGAGAAAAGTGGAACAGAATGTCACTTCTCAACACAGCCGGTGCAGGTCGCTTTGCTACAGACCGTGCTATCAACGACTATGCAAGAGACATCTGGGATACAAAGCCCGTAAGATAATATGTATTCACTTGCAATATTCGATCTCGACGGCACACTTCTTGACACATTGGGCGATCTTCACGCATCAGTTAATTTCGCCCTCAAAGAGTTCTCTTTTCCTGAAAGGACAATAGATGAAGTCCGCAGTTTCATCGGCAACGGTGTCGTAAAACTTATGGAGCGCTCAACCCCTGATAATACTGACTCTGATACACAGAAACTTTGTCTCGATGTCTTCAGAGCACACTATTTGGAGCATATGTCAGACACTACTGCTCCTTATACAAATGTTATGGAGCTGCTCTCAAAACTCCGCGATAAAGGCATTCGAATCGCCGTTGTTTCAAACAAGCTCCATCCTGCAGTTGAGGATTTATGTGAAAGCTATTTCCCCGGTCTTATAGATAAGGCTGTTGGTGTTTCAGTTGAAGCAGAGCGCAAACCCTCTCCTATCAATGTCATTAAAACGGCAGAGTACTTTGGTGCAAAACTTGAAGATTGCATCTATATCGGTGACAGCGAGGTTGATGTTCAGACTGCTCACAATGCAAATCTTCAGTGCATCGCTATCACCTGGGGCTTCAGGGATAGAGACTGTCTTATGGCAAACGGCTGTGATTTCATCGCAGACACTGCTGACGAGGTTTATAATCTTATTATTCAATAACTAAAACCGCTTTGAGGCAAAATCTCAGAGCGGTTGTTTTTTGATTGCGGTGAAGGTAGGAGGCGGCTCCGCAAAATCACGAAGTGATTTTTGAGGGCGCCCTGCGGGCGCACTCACGCCGAACAAAGTTCGGCGACGGAGCCGCAGCTACCCTCCTGCAGAAACTACAAAACCGCCGACCAAAAAAGTCGGCGGCAAAAGTTGTCAATACATCAGATAACCTGCAAGATAAGAAAGGGCTGTTTCAGCCAGATATGCAACAAGAACTGCTATCATTGAAGCTCCACCGTATTTTGCAAAGTGGGTGATTCTCTCCTTGACAGTCGAAAGACTCATCGCATAATTTATGTTTTTTATAATATAACTCTTATAAAATGAATTAGCAATAAAGCCACTGATAAGATGAAGCGCAAACGTGATACCAAAGAGAACCCATACAGGAGTCATTGTTGCCTGAATTTCTGACAGCATCAAATTTAACCCTTCTTCTGTCATTGTAGACATATCCATAGTCGCAAACTTGTTATAAACACTCATAAATTTTTCCAGTGCCGGTGTTGCAATAAGACTGGCACAAAACTGAACAGTCAGCATTATTATTCCGGGCTTATAAAGTTTACGATAGAAAAACCAATATGGGGCAAAGAAAAAGGCTGCCCAGTTAAAAGAGTTTCTTCCTTTGATATCTGCAAGCTTAAACTTTGAAATATAAACCTGAGCATTGTTTCTTACAAAAGTTCCGATGGTGTTTGTCTTAACAGAAGCTGTATAGTCGCCATCAGGGTATGGCCCCTTGAAGATATTGCTGTCATTGTCAAAAAACTCGGGCTTTTCGGGTGTGATATCTTCCTGAGTGGTTGTTTCGTCAGATATTTTTTCAGATGTTGGTATATTGTCAAACCCCTCACCCTCTCCAACAGTGAAAGGCGGTTTATATTCGGACATTTCATTTACTGTTTCTTCGGAATGATATTCAATATTTTGTTGTTCATTGAGAGATTCCACAACATTGATGCCGAACATAGTAAATTTCATTCCACAGTGACGGCAAACTTCTGCACCTTTAGGATTGGTACCCTTGCAATTTGGGCAAACGATATCAGGCCCACCTTTTTCTTCGTTGACAAGTGTAGAGCTATCAGCAGAAGTTTTCTCGCTGACGGTGCCTTGCCAAGCAAATTCTTCACCGTGAAGATGAGAGTTGACACACTTATTATTTTTATCATAACATTGACGGTGCTGAGGTGTTCCGCATTCGGGGCACACAACAATATCTTCACCTTCCAGAAGCGGCTCATTGCAACCATCGCAGAGATTTCCTGTATATCTCATAGTAACTCCTTTAAAATGTATAATGTTATTATTCTATATCCTTTTGGCTTAAAAATCAATCTTTTTACTGAATTTTAGTAAAGCAAGTTTAAATATGGTTTAATTTTGCTAAGAGGCGGGTTGCGGCTCCGTGAAAGCACCGCAGGTGCTTTTTGGAGGACGCTTCGCGTCCTCGCGCCGTAAACGGCGACGGAGCCGCCTGCACAGACTTAATAAAATTTCATAAACCACTTGATTATACCTTTTATTTTTAGTATAATTATCTCGCATCTGCTGGTATAGCTCAGTTGGTAGAGCAGCGCATTCGTAATGCGCAGGTCGCGTGTTCAAGTCACGTTGCCAGCTCCAAAAAGCACCCACTTAAAAGTGAGTGCTTTCTTTTTTATCTTCTGAGCATTTTTATAGCCTTGATTTTTGCC
>JAZQZO010000224.1:0-1547 GCA_045634065.1 Acutalibacteraceae bacterium | reverse complement strand
AACTGGCTTCAATCAATGTTTACAATGGATGAAAACACCGGTTCAACAAAGGCTACAATGATTAAGACAGATGATCTTAAGCTTATGCCTGTGTGGGAGCTTCTTGAAATGGATTACGGTACTGACCATTCAGCACGTGTTGCACAGCTCCGTGATTACTTCCAGGAAAATGCTAATCGTGAATATCTTGAACTATACGAAGAATTCATATATGGTATTCCGGGTGATTATGCTGATAACTATAATGTAGTACAGAAGGCTTTTGTAAGTGAAGAAAATCTTGATGCAGTAGAATCTGTACCTGCAGACCGTATTCCGATTTATACGGAAGCAGAGCTTAACAAAATCGGTAAGTCAGCAGAATATCCTCTTGATGGAAATTATATTCTTATGAGAGATATTGAACTCAAATACGATTTTGGTGGTATCGGATACACAAGCGATAGAACAATAGAACCATTCACAGGTGATTTTGATGGTAACGGACACACAATATATGACCTTAATCCTGTAGTGAGATACAATGGTACAACCGAAGTATATTTGGGCTTTATCCTTTATAATAAAGGTAAAGTTTATAACCTCAGATTCCTCGATTCAAACGATGATTGCAGAGAAGCAGAGAAGACTACCGCTTCAATAAAGTCAGGCGTTGCAAATTCTGCTACTGCATATCTTGGTCTTGTAGTCGGCAGAAACGAAGCTGAGGAGAATACTTCTAATGTCTATAATATTTATGTGGATAATGCTACATTTATAATTAAGAATGCTCCTTGGACAACATACTGCGGTCTTGTAGCAGGTCATCTTGGTGAAAGCTTCGTAACAGATGTTACTGTTGTGAATTCTCATCTTGATGTTGCGGGAACTGTAACTCCCGGTGCATATTATATCGGTGGCGTAAGCGGTTATGCCGTAAACGGCGGCGGTATGATTTCACACAACAACTTTGTAAAGTGTGATAAAGACTCATTAGTAGGCGGTTGTATTGGTTATTACGACAGCACAGATGAAACACGCAAAGATACTTACGCTTATGAAAACGACGTTCAGTCAACACTTACATCTAACCGTCAGCTTGCAGGCAGCGACAATCTTAATGCATATACATTTGGCGGAGCAGATAAACATGCTTTAACAAATGAGAAGGTATTTAAGTATTATTGCGACAATGATGAGATTGTCGGCGGATTAGGCGGTTATGCTGAAGAATGGAAAGAACATTCCGAAACAGAGAGCAAGCCTTGGCTTATCGTTCATGCTCCCGACGGAATGACTGCTTATCAGAACTCTCTTATAGGTATGAAAAACCTTAAGGTTTATTTTGCTCAGTACGGTGATGATACATCAGTTTATGAAGATGTAACAGATAGAGTAAACTTTGTATATGATTTCAGTGAAATTGCAGAAGATGTTCCTGTAACCGTAGTTTACGGAAAACATCTTGTAGAGTTTACAGTAGATGTTGTAGAGCCTGTTGTTACCGATATTGCCATAACCAACAAAGGTAAAACACAGTTCAGAGTTGGCGAAAAGTTTGATAATTC
>JAZQZO010000223.1:0-6360 GCA_045634065.1 Acutalibacteraceae bacterium | reverse complement strand
ATGCCTCTTAAAGATAAGGTTGTTGAGTGCGAATTCAATATGGACATTATGCCGGGTCTCGAAAATATCACAACTGTACTCCCCTTCCCCGGTGACGATAAGAAGTACTTTATGACAACAAAGCAGAACTGTATGCCTTGTGAGGGTACATATAAGTTCGGCAACGATGTTTATACTTTCTCAAAGGACAGCGCATTCTGCGCTCTCGACTGGGGTCGTGTAAACACACCTCATAAAATGGTATGGTACTGGGGTAATGGCTCACAGTTTATCACAGATGAAAAGGGCGAAAAACACCTCTTTGGTTTTGAAATCACCTGGGCAATCGGTGACGAAAGCAACGCCACAGAAACTGCTCTTTTCTATGATGGCAAAGCTCACAAGTTCGGCGCTGTTGACGTTGAAGTATTCCCAAAACCCGACAAATATATGAACGAGTGGAAATTTATCTCGGAAGACGGCAGATTCAATCTTACAATGACACCCACTTTCGACCATCACTCAGATATGAATCTCGGCATTGCAAGAATGCACACTCATCAGGTCCACGGCTACTGGAACGGTGATGTAACTCTTGACGACGGAACAAAGCTCGAAATAAAAGACCTCTTTGCTTTCTGTGAATATGTAGAGAATAAATGGTAATAAAAAAGACCCTGTGGGGTCTTTTTTATTTCTCTGCGATCACTGCAAGATGCGGGCGGCTCCATAAATCGCAAAGCGATTTGTGGCGACGAAAGTCGCCGACCCGAACGCAGTTCGGGTATGGAGCCGCCCACCACACAGCTAAACCTTAAAATAAAAAGTAAATGCAGCGAGCAGAAACTGATCTGCACCGCTACATTAACCTTACAACTGAAAATTAAAATATAAACTGCACCATTACCATATAACTTATGGTACCGAGTGAAATAGAAAGAAGCATCTGTTTTTTCCAAAGGTGTGCCAGAGCCGTAATAACTATAGCTATAAGTTCAGGCACTCCGTGACTACCCTCGAAGATGTTGACATTTTTCAAAGCATATACTATCAATAAACCGAACACTGCCGCCGGAAGCACCTGTCCCAAGTACTTTACAAACTTAGGGGTAGGTTTATTATCAGGGAAAATAACAAAGGGTAAAAATCTCATAATTAGTGTAGCAAGTATTATCATAGCTGCAGTTATTAGTTTCTGATTAAAGGTCATAGCTAACACCTGCTTTCTTTTCAAGATACTTTCTTGAGACTGTAAGTGCAAAGAATATGCCTATCATTGACGGTATAATAAAATTATCGGATCCGAACAAAACAAGACAAATGAGAGATATGCTTATACCGTAAATGGCACTAAGATGATTTTTATCCTTTTGCCATTGATTGATAAATATAACGACGAACATCGATGCCATAACAAAGTCTATACCCTCTGTGCTGAAGTTTATCATTGTGCCGCAGATTGCACCGACTGTTGAGCCAATAACCCAATATATATGGTCGAAAAGTGTTACAAAAAACATAAACCAGCCTTTATCTACATCATCCGGTGGCTGTGCAGAATAGTTGATAGAAAAAGTTTCGTCAACCATACCGAATATCATATAAAGCTTCTTTATACCAAGATTTTTATATTTTTCCAGCATTGATATTCCGTAAAATATATGCCTTGCACATAATACGAAAGTAATAATAAAAGAATTTACAGGATCAAAGGCCGAGGTCAGCAGACTGACACCAACAATCTGGGTCGAACCGCCGAACACGAAGATGCACATAAAAAATGTCCACCAGGGACTAAGTCCGTTGACACTCATACATATGCCATAAGTCAGACCTAAAAAGCCGTACCCTGCCAAAATGGGCAGTGAGTGAGGCAAGGCCACATAAGCAGCCCTCTTCAAGGTGTGCAGCTTATTCTGTTGCAAATTTGTACTTTCCAAATATATCTTCCTTTGCTTTATTTATCTTGTTTATTATAGTACCATAAGCCTAAAGACAAATTCTCAATAGGAAAATAGATGTAATTTAGCTGAAACAACTACCCAAAAACAGATTTTTGTGCTATTATTATTAAAAGACAAAAGAAAGAGTGATCTTATGAAAAATAAAGTATTCCCCCTGAAAGCACTCCTGACATCTCTCGTAGGTATAGCCTTTATGGCTTTCGGAATCTACAGAGGTGAAATGGCTACAGTTTTAGCTAAAGCAATAAGAATATGTCTGGAGTGTATCGGAATTGGTTAAAGATAAAAATAAAACTAAAAAAGAACCCCTCAGACATACCGTCCAGACCTTATGGACTATAGTCACCAACAGCTTTGCAACGGGGTTTCTTAAAGGCAAGATTTATACAGGTCCCCTTAAAAATATGTGTGTACCGGGAATGAACTGCTACTCCTGCCCGGGTGCTTTAGGCTCTTGCCCTATCGGAGCCTTGCAGTCGGTCATAGGCGACAAAAATTATCATATGGCATTTTATGTTGTCGGTTTCCTAATGTTGGTGGGTGCAATCTGCGGCCGATTTGTCTGCGGTTGGCTGTGTCCCTTCGGTCTGTTTCAGGATCTGCTCCATAAGATACCCTTTGTAAAAAAGCTTCAGACTTTCAAAGGCGACAGAATACTCAGAAAGCTGAAATATATAATTCTTGCCTTGTTTGTGGTAATACTTCCTATGTGCATCAGTGACGCCATTGGCATCGGTGACCCCTGGTTTTGCAAATACATCTGCCCCGTGGGTACTCTTGGGGGCGGCGTTCCCCTTGTTCTTCTTAACGATGGTCTCAGGCAGACAATAGGGTTTCTTTACACTTGGAAGATTTTAATTCTCGTAGTACTCATTATTCTCTCCGTGATAATTTACCGTCCTTTCTGCAAATACCTTTGCCCCCTCGGCGCTATCTACGGTGCATTTAACAAGATTTCGGCCGTGAGTCTTCACTGTGACGAGAGCAAGTGCGTCTCCTGCGATAAGTGCAAACGTGTCTGCAAAATGGGCGTGTACCCTGCCGAAGAGGCAAAAAGTGCAGAATGTATCAGGTGCGGACTTTGCGTGAAAGAATGCCCGGTTAAGGCACTTGACTTAGGTCTTAAGAATAAAGACAGCAAATAAAAAGTGAACTCCCTTTTCTATTAGAAAGGGAGTTTTGTCTTGTCATTTTTTCACACCGGACACCATATACATTCTCTCATCTGAAATGAGAACATCAACCTCAAAGTAGGGACTTAACATTTGTGCCAACACCTCTTTTTTCACCAGAGGTACCGACACATTTTTAGCAGAGCCCGAATGACACTTTTCAAGCTCTTTTTCGCTTATACCGTGAGCTATTGTAAATCTACCTGAGGGCTTCAGGGCATCTACAATGTTCTCTATAAGCTTTTCAGGTTCCATAAAATGCGGGAATGCATTATAAATCATAACCACATCAAACTTATCTTCAAACGCAAAGCCTGTCGCATCACCGCATATAACCTTTATATCAGGAAATTTTTCTCGTGCTATCTTCACCATATTTTCTGATATATCTATACCAACTATGTCAGCATCTGATTTCTTATAATCAGGAAAAAGAACACCTGTACCGCAAGCCACATCAAGAACTTTGACTCCTTTTCTAACACCGCCCTTGAAAAGAATTTCTGCTATAACCTCTTCATTACGCACATTGGTATTATCCCAGTTTGGTGCCAGCGTATCAAAAAAGTCTATAATTTCTTTTTTATTCATAATCACATTCCCTTGTTTTTAAAATGAAGCTCTCTCATACCCTCGACCTCATCGCATATAGGCTTAAGATTACAGGTACTGCAGTCGAAGTTGACACTGTTCATAACGTGGTTGAGAGTTTCTGTAATTGAGTTGCATTTCTGTGCCATTTCTTCAAAGGCTTTGTGGTCAACTTCCTGTTCGGTTATAAATATCACCCTGACACCTTTAACCGCAGGATTTTCCTTATACTTGGAAATAAGCAAATTACCTACATTCTGAAAGCTGATGCCTTTTCTTATGGCTTCTTTAGAAACTCTTACAGCTTCTTTGTGTGAGCGTGAAGCTGTCCTTATCATATAGCCGTCAGGGAAATAGTGATATTTTACATATTCTACCTTTCTGATAAGGTTATATGATTTCTGCTCACTTTCCTGCTCGTCTAACTGCAAGATAGAAATCCTTGTAAATTTGCAGTCTTTTTTTATATCTGCAAGCTCACTTCCAATGAGAGTGATCCCATCTTCAACCGGTGATGAAGTCACAAGATTAAATCCTGTGCCGCTGAGCTCAAAAGCACTGTGTTTTTGCAGTACAACCTGATTACAACCTGCATCCGTCCAAGTATTATCAGGGTTATAGTCATAATTAATTTCAGAAAGCCCCTGAGTAATTTCAAGGGCTTTTTTTATAAGTGAATCGAAAAATTCCATTACAGCTTCTTATCCTTTTTCATTTTATCATAGCGATGTTTCCAAAGCCAATCATAGACCACGCGGATAAGCTTCATATCAAGATTGAACCAATAGATTGCAAATGTGATAACAAATAAAGCGAATATCACACCGAATATAATCAGAATCACATCCATATCAGTTCACCTTGCTCAGACCTTTCTGTCTTGCGTACTCTGCCGCACCAAGAGCACCCATAAGCTGGGGGTCAATGCTAAGTTCAACAACTTTGATTTTGAGTACCTTTTCAATAGCAGCCTTAAGACCAACATTTTTAGCGCAACCACCTGTGAGAGTAATGCTGTCTGTAGCGCCTGCTTTTTTAGCCATAACGAAGCATCTCTTTGCAACTGCAAGCTGAATACCTGCTGCGATTTCGTCCATAGGCTTGCCCTCACCAACAAGTGAGATAACTTCACTCTCAGCAAAAACAGTGCACTGTGCAGTGATGGGAATTGTGTTCTTTGCACTAAGTGAAAGCTTTGAAAATTCGGGAAGTGTCATTTCAAAAGCATTTGCCATAGCCTCGTAGAATCTGCCGGTACCCGCTGCACACTTGTCATTCATTGCGAAGTTTTTAACTGTGCCGTCAGTGTCGATTGCAATGCCCTTAACGTCCTGACCGCCGATATCAATGATAGCCTTTACATCAGGGTTAGTTACGTGTACACCCATAGCGTGACAGCTGATTTCTGAGATATTCTCATCAGCAAAAGGCACCTTGTTTCTGCCGTAACCGGTACCGATAAGATATGTAAGCTCTTTAGCTGAGCCAAGACCCTCAACCTGAGCTACAGCGTCCCCAAGTGCTATCTCAGCACTTGCAACAGGGTTGATTTTACTTCTGTTTGTTACATTAGCAACAATTTTGCCATTTTCATCAAGAATTACGCATTTAGTGTAGGTTGAACCTACGTCACATCCGCCAAAATATTTCATAATAATTCTCCTTTACCAAGCTAAATCGTCTTCAAAATCCACAAGCGAAGCATCGACCGGCTCCTCCTGAAGAACTGTCTGCATATATTTGTTTACCTGCTCTCTCATTTCACGTCGAGAGATTGTACGCGGGTCCATAAGATCCTGACGCACCCAGATAAAATTGATTCCTTTTTCTCTTGCCTGATCATCAAATATGCCTGTAAGTCCGTCCATACCCTTGCAGGAAATCTGATCGTCCATAATTACTGTATCGGCATTGTACTCCTCAACTATACGCCAGAGCTCATCAACAACATTACGGTAGCCTCCCTTGGTGTGCTTACGCATAATGGAGCGCTGATATGTTTTCGCAAGATCCTTGATAGACTGTTCCTTATCCTCGGTATCAATTTCAAGATAGGAAATCATTGTTTCCATATCCATAACAACATTCATACCCCAGCAATTTTCAAGCCAGTTTGCAAAGCTAGTATAATAGTTGGCAGGACAAGACCAGACAACTGCTCTGTGACGCATATTTGCTGACACGGGAGTTTTCTTCTCATAAGCCTTCATCATTATCTTATTTACTTTTTCGTCAACCTTCAGGAATTTTTCATTCGAACCGCCCGAGAGATTAAAGTAGAAGATTCTGTAAAGCCAGAAGGCTGCACCTGTCATCTGAGGATACGGTGTTTTGTTGATGTCCCATTTCTGTCTTTCATACTCAAGCTGCTTGTTATAGTCCTTCATTCTTCTGAAATAAGCATCCCAGTCGAACTTTTCACCTGTCTGGTCTTCAATGAATTTTATAAGAGACTTTATTTCTTCAACTGCATATTCCTGTACATCATCGCCATCATAACGAAGAGGGATTCCGAAGCAATGAGTGGGAAGATTAAGCCTTCTGTCAAGGAATGAAGAATTCATAATCGATCCGTCGCAGGGCATATTCGTGCCGACCATACAGCAACCCATTTTCGGATAATCGTCTTCAATTGCAACGCCCGCCTCGGCACT
>JAZQZO010000222.1:0-5422 GCA_045634065.1 Acutalibacteraceae bacterium | reverse complement strand
ATGCAGAAGTATGACGAAGCAAGAGCTGAAGTTGACTCAATGATGAACTACATTATGCAGATTCTCGGTCTTTGTGTTAACGGTGCAGATCCCGCTACTTGTGAACCCGAACAGCACGACCACTCATGCGACGGTTCCTGCACAAGCTGCAGCGGTTGCCACTAATCAAATTAAACTCGTTTAAACTCAGGAGGAAAAACAAATGTCCGAAATGACACCAATGATGTCTCAATACTTACAAATTAAAAAAGATTACTCGGATGCGATTTTGTTTTTCCGCCTGGGTGACTTTTATGAAATGTTTTTTGACGATGCAATAACAGCTTCAAAGGTTTTGGAGCTTACTCTCACTGCAAGAAGCTATTCAAAAGGTGAAAAAGCACCTATGTGTGGTGTACCTTTCCACTCGGCAGAGGGTTATATTGCAAAACTCGTTTCGGCAGGTTTTAAGGTTGCTATATGCGAACAGACTGAGGACCCTGCTGCAGCAAAAGGCATCGTTAAAAGAGATGTTATAAGAGTTATTACCAAGGGCAGTATTATCGAAAATAATATGCTTGATGATTCAAAGAATAACTACCTCGCCTGTGTTTACTTTGATGAGCATTGGGGTGGTGTTTGTTTCTGCGACGTATCTACCGGTATAATTAATCTTACTAATTTCAGTGATGAACACACTATTGAAAACAATATTATAAATGAAATCGGCACATTTTCACCCAGTGAAATTCTTCTTAATGAAGGTGCTGCAAAGAGCAGAATTATATCTAATTTCATTTCAAAGCGTACTGAAGCTGCTTGCGAAATGCTCAGTGATGAGTGCTTTGATTTTAAGAGTTGTGCTGCTGTGTGTATCGACCACTTCAGTGCTGAGAAATTGAAAAGCTATGATTTTTCAACCAATGTCACAGCTATTACTGTGCTTGGTGCACTTCTTCGATACCTTAAAAATGTGCAAAAAAACAATCTCGACAATATAAGAGAAGTCAACTATTATTCGGAAAGTCAGTTTATGAAGCTCGACTATAATACTCTTCGTAATCTCGAAATTCTCGAGACTATGAGAGACCGTGAGAAAAAGGGTTCACTTTTATGGGTACTTGATAAGACTCATACCTCAATGGGCAAACGTCTTCTCAGAAATTGGCTTGAGAAACCCCTTATCAGCCTTGCACAGATAACAAGACGTCACAATGCTGTTGCCGAACTTTTTGACAACAACATTATGCTTACGGATATTTCTGCATCTTTATCTAAAGTGTATGATATCGAACGTCTTATTACACGAGTTATGTTTGAATCCGCCAACGCAAAGGACCTTAACTCACTCAAACAGACAATTGAGTGTATACCTCAGATAAAGATTCTTTTACAGAATGCTGATAGTGCTTTTCTTCGTCAGCAGTACGCTAATCTTGATCTGCTCGAGGATGTCAGAGGTCTTATTGACGCTGCGATTAAAGATGACGCACCTTTCTCGGTACGCGAGGGTGATATGATAAAAGACGGATTCAATGCCGAACTTGATGAGCTTCGTAATATTCAGGGCAACGGCAAGCAGTTCATTCTTGATATTGAACAGCGTGAAAGAGAATCTACAGGTATTCCCAAACTCAAAATCGGTTATAACAGAGTTTTCGGCTATTATATTGAGGTCACAAACTCATATAAAGATATGGTACCTGACACATATTTCAGAAAACAGACTCTCGCCAACTGCGAAAGATATATAACTGAAGAACTCAAAGAACTTGAAAGCAAAGTCCTCGGAGCTCAGGAAAGAATTGTAAAAATCGAATATGAGATTTTCTGTCAGATAAGAAGCAGAGTAGCTCAGGAATTTTCAAGAATAAAGGCAACTTCTCAGGCTCTCGCAACTGTTGATGTGCTTTGTTCGCTTGCAACTACAGCTCTTGAGAGGAACTATGTTTGCCCCACTATGCTCGCAGGTGGTGAAATCAAAATCACCGACGGCAGACATCCTGTTGTTGAAGCTGTTCTCGATGCACCTTTTGTGCCTAATGATACATTTATGGACTGCGATAAAAATCGCTGTGCCATTATTACCGGACCTAATATGGCAGGTAAGTCGACATATATGCGCCAGGTTGCGATTATTTCAATTCTTGCACAGATAGGTTCTTTTGTACCCGCACGAACTGCAGAACTGTGTATAGTTAAAAGTATTTTCACACGTGTCGGTGCATCTGATGACCTTGCTACGGGTCAGTCAACATTTATGGTTGAGATGAACGAGGTTTCATCTATCCTGAAGAATGCAACTAAAAACAGTCTTATTATACTTGATGAAGTCGGCAGAGGTACCTCAACCTTTGACGGTATGAGTATAGCAAGAGCAGTACTTGAATATATAGCCGATAAAAAGAAAATCGGTGCTAAGACATTATTCTCCACTCATTACCACGAGCTCACAGAGCTTGAGGGTATTCTCGATGGTGTAAACAACTACAATATCTGTGTTAAAAAGCGTGGAGATACTATTACGTTTCTTCGCAGAATTGTTCGCGGTTGTGCTGACGGCAGTTACGGTATCGAGGTTGCAAAGCTTGCAGGTATACCTAATTCAGTAGTCGCAAGAGCGAGAGTTATCCTCAGCGAACTTGAAGGACAGGCACCTGCACGTCAGAATGTTACTCAGAGTGCTGTTTCGATGCCAGTAGCTGAAGAAGATGAACTTCAACTCTCGATGACTTCAACTATTGATGATGAAATAATCGAATCTATAAGAAATATTGATATTAACACTCTTACTCCTCTTGAAGCCATGACGACTCTTCACGAGCTTATCAAGAAGGCAAGACGAAGTGATATATAAAAGAAAGGATGACAGCTTCGTGGCTAAAATAAACGTATTACCCAAGCATATTGCAGAATTAATCGCAGCCGGTGAAGTTGTTGAAAGACCGGCAAGCGTTGTAAAAGAACTTATGGAAAATGCTATTGATGCCGGTGCAACTACTATAACTCTTGAAATCAGAAATGGCGGTGTACAGTATATCCGTATCACCGACAACGGATGCGGAATAGAACACGAGGATGTGCCTAAGGCTTTTCTCAGTCACGCAACAAGTAAGGTCAGAGATGAAAATGACCTTAATTCTATCTTCACTCTCGGTTTCAGAGGTGAAGCTCTCGCCTCTATTGCTGCAGTTTCAAGAACAGAGATTTTAACTAAAACCGAAAATGAATCCCTTGGCACATCTTATGCTGTCGAAGGGGGAGTGCAAACAAGATATGACCAGGCAGGTTGTCCTAACGGCACAACTATTGTTGTCAGAGATTTGTTCTACAACACCCCTGCACGTATGAAATTTCTTAAGAAAGATGTAGCTGAGGCTAATGCTGTTGCTGATGTGGTAGATAAAATTTCTTTATCACATCCTGAGGTAAGTGTCAGATTTATCCGTGAAGGCAAGCAAGCCCTTATTACACCCGGCGACGGCAAACTTATGTCAGCAATTTATTCTGTTTTCGGCAGAACCTTTGCCGAAAGTCTCCTTGAAGTCGACTATAAGTTAGACGGTGTTGAAGTCGGCGGTTATGTGTGCAAGCCTATGTCCTCAAGACCTTCAAGAGCAATGCAGTATTTCTTCCTCAACGGCAGATATATCAAGTCACGTTCTTGTATGGCTTCTATGGAAAACGCTTACAAAAACTCAATTATGGTAGGCAAGTTCCCGAGCTGTGTCCTTAATGTCAAGGTACGCCCGGATGTTGTTGATATAAATGTGCATCCTGCCAAGACTGAGGTGCGTTTCAGCGACGAAAGAAAGGTATCTTCTGCGGTATATTTTGCTGTTAAATCGGCTCTTGAGAGCTTTGACACAATGCCAGAACTTAATCTTTCTAAGGTTAATAAAGTCACCCAAAGAGCTATGCCTGAAAGTGTTCAGCTTAGTATGCTTGATGATGAACCTGAAAAGAAAGCTGACTTCAGAAACAGTGTTTTCACATCTAATAAATCCAAAGAAACAATGCAAACCGCAGTTAAAGCTGAGCCTAAAAAAGATTTCTGGCAGAGTATGCCTGCGAAGGATTTTTCATCTAAGACTAAAGAAGCACCTGTTAAAGTGACAAAAGTTGCAGATGAGAATGAGCCCGATTTAATCGGTGCTGCTATGAAAAACATCAAGGCTAAAAATCAGGAGATTCGCAAGAGCGTTCCTGATATAAAGGCTGATAACAAAGTTTACCAAGCGCCTTTGATGGTTGCGGAAGATGATTCTTATACAAAAACACCGGCAAAAATCGAACCTTCAAAACCGGCAGTACAAGAAAAAACAACAGAGGTAACATCTCAAAATAATGCTGCAAAACCCCAGGTCAAACCGCAAACTGAAAACAAAACTATGCCGAATAAACCCATCAGACTTTTAGGTGAGGTTTTCAAGACATATATTATTTGTGAATTCGACGGCAAGGTTGTTATGATTGATAAACACGCTGCTCACGAAAGAATTATTTATAACAAGATGAAAGCAGCCGCTAAAGAAAATATTGCATCTCAGGTGCTTCTTTCAGCGATAAAGGTCACACTAGCCAAAAATGAGTACACTGCCGTAATTGAAAACATTGATGTATTTAAATCGGCAGGGTACCTGATAGAAGATTTTGGTGATGGCGTTGTTGTTATCAGAGAATGTCCTATGCTTATTTCAGGTGACGACGTTGAAGACACAGTTATCGAAATGGCTTCGTATCTCACAGAAAACCGTACAAATATTGAGACGGAGACTATAGATAGAATTCACCATACTGCCGCTTGTAAGGCTGCTATTAAAGCAGGATATAAAAACTCAACGGCAGAAATGAAAGTCCTTGCTGAGCAGGTGCTTTATGACGACAGTGTCAGATATTGTCCTCACGGAAGACCGGTTCTTATTGAACTTTCAAAATATGAACTTGAAAAACAGTTCGGAAGAATACAGTAATCAGGAGTTAACTATGGAAAAACCTTTGGTTGTTGTCGTTCTCGGGCCAACAGCTTCGGGAAAGACTTCTCTCGGCATTGAGATAGCAGAAAAATTCGACGGTGAAATAGTATCTGCCGATTCAATGCAAATCTATGAAAATATGGATATTGCAACTGCTAAGCCTACTGCAGATGAGCTTTCGAGAGTCAGACATCATCTTATAGGTTTTGTTCCCGTTGGTGAAAAATTCAGTGTAGCAAAATATAAAGAAAAAGCAACCCAAGTCATTGACGATATTCTTTCTCGTGGCAAACTGCCCGTTGTTGTGGGCGGCACAGGCTTTTATATTGATACTCTTGTAAAAAACACGGAATTTCTTGATTATGAAGAGAGTGATTTAAGAGAAAAACTCGAGGCGAGATGTGAAGAAAATGGCATTGAAGCACTTTACAACGAACTTAAAGATATTGACCCTAAAACTGCCGACA
>JAZQZO010000221.1:0-5549 GCA_045634065.1 Acutalibacteraceae bacterium | reverse complement strand
CAATAAGGAATACGTGGTCTTCTTTGTTCTTATACTTCTTAAGTGTAAGATTGAGCATAGAATGATAAAGATTAAAGGGTACCAGACGTATAAAGGGAAGAATAAGTTTTGAAATGGTATAGAATCTGCCGGGAATAGCAGTATTCTGCCAACGAATATTGATAAGTCTTCTGATATTCTGGACTGTGAAAATGTGAAGTTTCTTGCCGATGGTTGTGTTTGCAGTCTTATCATAAACGAAGATGTTTATAAACAGACCGTTGTCAACCAGCTTGAATCTGTCAGTCGCAGCAGTGAAGAAGCCTGTATCGTTAAGGCGTATTCTGTCGTAAATCAGGTGTGAAGCAGAATCTTTCTTATAGGTCTGATACTTGAGTCTGTCAGAAAGTTCACCGGGGCAGACTTTCTTGAACTTCTCATAGTCATCTCTGAAGAAGCCGATATCAATGGTATCCTCCCAAGGAATATAACCACTGTACTTAACAGCACCCAAAAGTGAACCGCCAACAAGGAAATACTTGATGCCGTTATTCTTACAGATACGGTCGACATCTTTAATAATGTCAAGCTGTAAGCGACGGATTTTTTCAAGTTTGCCCTGATAAAGGCTCTGAGAAATATTATCGTCCTCACATACATCCAAGTGTGCATAAAGAGTACGGTTGAGAGCCTCTTTCATCGGTGTTGCACTCACCCATCCGAGATCACGAAGTTTAAGGTTACCCATTCTCTCAAAGAAAATCTTTTCTGGTACAGCCTTGATATCGTCGTTAAACTCTATCTTAGGATTCCTTTCGATGAACTCTTCATAGAGCATACTCTTGATATCGTGAAGAGTAAAGTTATAGTTTGAAGCGTTGTAAATATTACCCTTTCTGCCCTTCATACACACGCAGTGAATTGCAGTTACAGCCTGACGGATGTAGCAAGCGCTGTAATGGATAACGCTGTCGCTCTTGTTAAATGTGATTGTGTTCTCATTAATGAGCTTTGAAATAACAGCATCTATCTGTAATTTTGAAGTGTCTTTGATAAAGGGACCGAAAATATTGTCAAAACGAACAACGCTGAGCTGATTCTTATTATAAGAGAATGACTTTCTCAGGACATCTTCAAATTCCATAAGAATTCTGCCCTGCCAGAAGCCTTTTTCGTGAAGCACAAGAGACTCGATTTCTCTTTCAGATACAGCTGCAAGGTCACCGTCAAAAGGCTTGGCAAAGTTGAAAATGGGTATAAATACAAATCTGCCGTTGGTGTTTCTTGAAAGAGCAAGCCACTTGCGAAGATTTCTCTTCTTCTCTTTTATAAATTCAATGTTTGTATATTCGGGAAGCTGAAGGTTTGCAACGTAATAATATACTTTCTTGTCGCTTGATTTGCTTGCGCTGTAATATGCATCAATATTTTCATAAATGTTAAATAGCGCATTACCGTCAAACTCTTCAGCAATCTGGTCGTAGAGCTTCTTGTTTCTGCAAGGGCCTTCAAGTATTACATTTACACAGCCTTCGGTGAGACCTTTCTTGCTGCGGTACATATAATAACCTGCAAGATAAGCAGCTAATGTATGTTCGTCACAGATAACATTGATTTCACACTTATTAAGAGCACCGTGCTTAAGGTTATTCGTGAGAATTTCTTTGTCGATCAGTGAAAGCTCATCAAGGAAGTTTTCGTCCATACCCTCGTCTTCGCAGTCAAAGATAGGCTTTTCGAATATTTCACCCTCAAGATTGACTTCACGAACGGGGAACTTTTCTGTATGCTCATAGAGATATTTACCCAGGTCAAGTCTTGCAAGTGCGTGACCTGAGTTTCTTGATGACAATGGAAGAAGCTCCATATATCTGTTGCCGTACCAATGTCTGAGGTATTCATCATAAGCCTTTGGAGCCTTGAAAACCATATCTTCATACTGAACATCAATGAGTTCATCAAACCATTCTTTGGGGAATGGTCCTTTTTCAAGGTTCTGACCAACACCGTCAATGAGATACTTACTGTTCTTCTTGAAGTCGAACATCTGAAGTGCTCTTTCAAAGAATCTGTGATAGGTAAAGAAGGGTATACGCTTCATTATAGGAAGCATAAGCTTAGAAGCCGTATAGTGTATGCCTCGTCTGGCTTTGCCGACCCAACGGATATTAATGAGTCTGCGGAAGAACTGAATAGACCTGATATGGAACTTCTGCAGAAATTCTGAATTTGCAGTCTTGTCGTATACAAGAATATCGATGAAAATACCGTTTTCCATATCGCTGAAACGATTGGAGAACTTAGTGCTGAAATATGTGTCCTTAAGTCTTACCTTATCAAAAATATAGTGCGATGTGGGCTCATCGGTATATGACTGATATGACAAATGTGAGGCAAGAAGCTGAGGACAGATACGTCTGAACTTCTCAAAATCTTCACGGAGCATACCGATATCAATATCATCGTCCCAAGGGATAAAGCCCTTATGTCTGATAGCACCTAAAAGTGAACCTCCTACCAGGAAGTACCCGATATCATTTTCACGGCAAATTCTGTCAATCTCGCGCATTATGTTCATTTCAATACGCTTTACTCTTTCAAGTTTACCCTGATAAATATCGACGTAGAAGTCGCCTTTGTACTCCTCGTTTATCTTTATAAGAGCAGTTCTGTAAACCGCTTCTCTGAGAGGTGTTTCTTCAGTCCAGCCGATCGCCTTGATTTTAAGATTAGCAAGACATTCGTAATTTCTTTCGATAGTCCAACCTGAAAGAATATCATCTTCAAAATGCACATCGGGATTGCGATGAGCAAAGCATTTATAAAGATTATCCTTGATGTCGTGGAGGGTGAAGCTATAATTTGCGGCATTATATATATTGCCGTTTTTACCCATTAGACCCACGAGGAAAACTGCAGTTATTGCCTGACGAATATAGCAGCCTGTGTAGTGTGTGAGGCTGTCAGATTTCTTGAAAGTAATCTGATTGTTAATAGCAAGATCATCGATAATACCGTCAATACCGAGCTTTGTTGTGTCCTCAACCATAGGACCGAAAATATTGTCGAAACGGACAACATTCATCGAAATCGACTTCTGTGCGAAAGATTTGCGGCATATTTCTTCCATTTCCATAAGTACTCTGCCGCTTGCGAAAGATTTATCGTGCTCAACGACAGCTTCTAGTTCTCTTTCAGATACACAAACGAGTCCGTTTTCAAAAGGACCTGAAAAATTGAAAACAGGAATAAACACAAAACTACCGCTACAGTCGCGGGCAATTTTAAGCCATTTTTCAAGATTTTCTTTTTTCTTCTGAACAAAGGTTTCGTCACTATATTCAGGAAGCTGTAAGTTTGCAATATAGAAGAAATGTTTGTTTACGATTTCACTGTCATTAATGAGATAATCTTCGATACCTTTATAAACAGTGAGAGTAGGTCCGCCTTTGAATTCGGATATAACCTCGCTGATAAGGCTCTGGTTTCTTACTTCGCCCTCTGCGATTATATTCACTCTGCCGCTTTTGTTATTTTTAGCTGTAAGCATAAAAAAGCCTGCAAGATAAGCACTAAGAGAGTGTTCATCACCGATAATATTTATCTCATCCCCGGCATAAACTCCCGGATTGACTTTGCAAGCCGATATAGCAGTAGAAGCACATTTTAATTCATCGTAAAAAAATTGATTCATACTTTACAATCCTTTTCTGAATTTTATAAGGATAATTATACTACTCAGGCGTTTTTTTGTCAATAATTCACCTGAACTAGAATAGTTATTTTATATCATTATTTTCAACGACCACACCGGTGCAATTACTCAGTTTGAAAACCTCCCCACAATAACTTTCACTTCTTATTATTTTATTGTTTCTGATAATAATACCGTCGGTGAATTTGCCGTTGACTGCACTATCGTGCTGAAGTTCAATTGTGTTATTCTCAATAACAATCGAGCTGTGAACTGCTTTACTTACAGCTTCAGGCTCAGTGACAATAGGGTCAATGTACACTGCCGATTTTATACCCTTATGCGGTGTCTTTTTAATATAAAATGTATTGCCGCGAATTATCATATCCTTGATAGCACCCGACTCGTACCAGTTGTTGCAGTCATTTGAAAGATAGATACTCGCCATAGTCAGACCGTCGAAGATGTTGTTTTCGATTAAGACTTTCTTGCGTGTTGTGCAGAGAATTCCCCTTGTGGGAATGCTATAGAATTTGCAAGAGCCAATATAAACCTCAGGTGTATAGGTCACATTTTCAACAGCATACGCCTTTGGTTCTCGTAATACATCGGGCAGCCCCTCAGAGAAAGTGACTTTCATCTCCTGCTTACCAAGCCCTTCGCATAAGGGGTTGACAACAGATTCAACTGTAAATTCTCTTTCGTCACCATAAGCTTCAAGATTTGTACGCTTAAAGAAAAGCACCTTATCACCTTTGTGATATTGCTGAAAGACCTGTTGCTGATTATGAACATACTCGAGAACCAATGTTTTGCTATCAATAGCTTTCTTGACTCTTGTAAATGTGCCGTGAATATTTATAGGATCATCGTGAGCATTTGCAAAAGCGCAGTTTTCAATATGCACCTTGCCTTTGACACCGGAAAAATGAAGGTGGTCAGCATAAGATGTACAGACTCTGTCGCTGTTTTCGTCAGGTGTGAAGTTGCAGTTTCTGAATGACACATTTTCGCACATCTGCGTCAGAAATGCAAAGCCGTGCATATAACGGATATTGATATTTTCCAGGGAAATATCCTTACTTTCATTGAGGAAACCACCTGTGCAAAGACGTTTGAAATTAGGACATAACTCAAAGGACATATCCTCGTTAAAAAGTGATGTATCAACGCGTTTCAGGTAATAAACTCTTAGCGTGTTCTCCCCTGTTCGCTTCAGTCTTAATCTGTAAGCGAGAGGGCTTTTGCTTATGGGGTATCGGCTGACATTGCCGTTTTTTCTGTTGAAACCAACAACACAATGTGAATTGCTGTGACCGTAAACGTGCCAATATTCTTCACTTGTAAAAACACTCTTTTCAAACCAACGGATATTCCCCTTATCAATCTTCCACTGAAGATTTTTCGGGATATAATAGTCAACGTGATATTTACCTACAGATTTAATGTGCATTTCAAACGTACCTGCAGCAGGGAAATCCCAACTGAAGTTTCGAAGATTTATGTTTTCACCTTCAAAGCACCTGACGGCAATCATTCTGCCGTGCATTATAAATTCACTGCCCCCACCGTCAATTGTAAGATTTCTGATGCCCTCAATGTTTATTGCGCTGCGAATATCCGGACTCTCAGTAGTATCTGTATTTGAAGCATAAACCTTTCTTTCTTCGGCAGAGTCCCAATAAAAATGGTAGGTATCTTTCTCAAAGCGTATGATTTTATCTTCGTCAACAAATCTGCATTCAGCTAAAACCTGCTGCAGTTTCAGAGTTATATCATCGTGCTGCCCTTTGTCGGCACTTGTAATTATGTATTCTTTCATATTTCCACCAACTCAAAAAAGGCATCCGAAGATGCCTTTGATTTATATGTACTT
>JAZQZO010000220.1:0-5097 GCA_045634065.1 Acutalibacteraceae bacterium | reverse complement strand
ATGAAGAAATCGCATCACAGCTCGGCGACTATGTATCCTGCGATGTAGGCATTCTCAACGACAACCGCGTAATGGCTATATTCCCCAACGGTGAATATAATATTTTCAACACCGACGGCTCACTTAATGTATCATCACTTCTCACCTATCACGGCTCACCCGTTTGCGATATTGCTGTAGACGGTGCTTATGTCTGGTGTGCAGTGCCCGGTGAAAATGCAATCATAAAGTACTCCCCCCGTGAAGGCAGAATTCTTCTTCGAGTTGGTGGCGGTGAAGCTACAGCTTTTGAAAATCCCTGTGCAGTCACTCTTCACGGCAGCACTCTTTATATCTGCAACCAGTCTTCAAAGAAAATCCGCACCCTTAACATTCAGACCAACTCAGTAAGAGATTACCGTGTCTTCAATGAAAAGGTGTATAAATATATTAATGTTATGGGCAGAGAGTTCGTGTGGCTCAAATCAGGTCTTTATATTCTTGATTAATTTGCAAACAACAAAAATTTAAAGCAGTTAAGTTTTGGACTTAACTGCTTTTTTGTATTATTCAGTCTTATATTATTTTTCTTCAACCTTGAAGCCTTTTTTGATAAGGAAATAAAGAGGTACAAGTGTAAGTACTGATACGATTGCGGCATAAAGGAACATACTCTTAGCCGGTACAATTGTTTCAACACCGTATTCGTTGATGTATGTAATTGCAGAGCTTCTGCAAGCAATATCACCGATAGCAGGACCTAATACCATAGGAATGAGAACGAAGAAGATCATTCTGATGCCCTGGAAAAGACCGGCCTTACCAACAGGAATAAAGTCTTTTACAGAAGCGTTGAAAAGAATACCTAATACAATATAACCTATAACTGTAGGTGCAATACCAACAAGTACACCCTTGATGTTTGTTGTTGTCGAAAGAACAAATAAACCAATTGTCATAAGTACAACACCGATAACAAGACCCTTGCCTTTGCTCTTGCCTGCAATTTTAAGAAGAATCACGATACCTGCAACAAGAACTGCTACAGCGACTACTGCCACAATAATTGTGCTTGTTGAAAGAAGGCTCGCGCCGTTTGCTGTGTTATCAGGGATTACAACATACTGAAGATATACGAGAAGATAAGGGAAAAATACCTGGAAAGCTACACTGAAAGAACCTAAAGCTGCAAGTGTGAGGTAAAGTCTTGAATTTTCCTTGATAACTGAAGGTCTGAAGCCGTAGAAAAGGTCAGCCCAATAGCTTGATGAAACCTCATTTTCTACTGAAATCTTCTTGGGGTTATCAATAATGAAGAAACCAAGCACACCGCAAAGCGATACAATTAAACCTAAAATAAGGAAGAAATTCTTATATGTAACTGCACCTGACTGTGCGAAAGAGCCAACGCCCATAACCGCAGCCATTGATAAGAAGCCTACAAATGTAAGAGCTGTTTCAACTGTAGGACGGATTTTCGGAGTTGTTACATCTGTTACCCAGGCATTGAAAGCTGCGTCATTGCTGGCAGAGCCCATAAAGGTCATTACGATATCCATAAGAATAACTACCCATACCGTTGCACCGAGTATTTTTGCTTCGTCTGAAAGGTTAAGAAGCGCTGAAACACCGTCTCTTGTAATAAAACCGAAGGATGCTGTTACAAGACCCCATAATAAATAACCTCCCGAGATGAAAAGCTTGCGGTTTTTCATCTTGTCACTGAGTGTACCCATTATAAAGGTTGAAAGCACAGCTGCAATTGCTGAAAGAGCTACCATACGGCTGATTGCTGTTGTGGGTGCCATTGTACCGGCCATAGCAGCTGAAGAAGCGCCTGCATATACGGAGTTGTAAAGGAAGGTATTGAAATACATATTTTCAATATTCCAGGCAATACCACCCATAAAGCTGAACAGGCATATGCCAAACCACATCTTTTTTGAAAGTTTGTTTTCCATTGTTTTTGTCTCCTTTTTTAATATAAAAAAATCTACCCTACTATTATAGCAGAGTAGAAGAAAAAATCAAATAGTATTGAGATATTTTTCAAAATTTTTATTTTTTATTGTTTTCGCAAGCAAAAGTCCTACTGTAAATAAAACCACAAATTCTCCTAAAGCTACAAGACCTGCCTGAGTTAAGAAGCTAACAAAATTGAAAGGTCCTTCAATAAAGAATATTTCAATTTCAAGTCCGATGATAATGCCGTTGAAAATCGCAGGCATAAGCGCTGACAAAACCGGCAAACCTCTCAAGCAGACATTTCTCAGCTTGTACATACAGACCGTTGCGAGAAAAGTTGCAAAAGTACCCATAATCATATCAATAGGCAAGGCTCCCATTGACACCACATTTGCAAGCAGACAGCCGATTGTAAGGCCCGGAATTGCCGACGGTGTAAACACACAAAGCATTGTAAGAGCTTCGCTTAGTCTGAATTGCACAGCCATAGAAGTACTGTTCGGGAAAATTGCCTCCTGAGCATAGGTGAGTGCCACATAGAGTGCGGCAATAACAGCCCCCACAGCTACGCGGTGATTCTTTTTTCTGATATTCATTTTTTAGTCTCCTTTAGTTTTGATTTTAAACGAAAAGTCATTCCTTGTTCGTTTAGGTCAGGAAGGTTTCGAACTGACCGCTTCATTCAAAGCAAGGAGAATTATACTATAATTATTTTTGAAATGCAATAGGTTAATATATTATTTCTCTAACAGCTTTATTTTTCATTTACTATACCTAACATATAGTCAATACTTACGTTGTAAATTTCTGAAAGTTTAATTAAAATTGCTGTAGGTATATCGTTTTCACCTGTTTCATATTTAGAATAACCCGTTTGTGACATACCAAGTTTATCGGCAAGTTCTTTTTGAGTCAGATCAGCATCTTCACGTAAATCTCTTATGCGCGGATACACATTACCACCTCCACAAATTCATTTTATTATAATCTGTTTCAGGGTATTGACTTTTAACCTAAAATAGGTTAAAATATACTTGTATCTCGAAGTTGCTACACACAAAATTTTTTCAAGCACAAAAGCGGACAAAATTTGTCCGCTTTTGTGCTTATTCATTTTCCTTAACTGTTACAGCAAGCTTTTCCGCCACTGACCTGCAGAAGTCCTCACTTTCAGCTTCGACCATCACTCTTATAACAGGCTCAGTCCCCGATGCTCTGATAAGCACTCTGCCACTGTCACCGAGTATTTTTTCCGCCCAACTGAGATCTGATCTTACCTTTTCGCTGTTCAGCACTGCATCCTTATCTTTCACCTGAACATTAATAAGCACCTGCGGATATTCTTTGAAATCTGCTGTCAGCTCACTGAGCTTAGCCTTCTGAGCAAGCAAAATTTCCATAACCTTAAGACTCGTCAGAATACCGTCACCCGTTGTAGCGTAGGACGAAAAAATAATGTGTCCCGACTGTTCGCCACCTAATTTATAACCACCTTTTTTAATCTCTTCATAAACAAACCTGTCACCTACCCGGGTCTGAATATTGCCGATACCCTCTTTTTCCAGAGCCTTCATAAGCCCCATATTAGACATAACAGTGCTGACCACGGTATTACCCTGCAGCAAATCTTTTTCTTTAAGATATTTCGCAGCAATATAAAGTATCTTGTCACCGTCAACAATTTTTCCCTGTTCATCCACACAAAGACACCTGTCAGCATCGCCGTCAAATGAGAAACCTATATCAAGTCGTTTTTCCCTGACAAATTCACTGATTGCCTCCATATGAGTCGAGCCCACCATATAATTTATGTTGGTACCGTTGGGCTGTGCGCCTATCTGACAGACAGTTGCACCGAGAGCTTCGAAAACACTTTTAGCTATATTCCAGGCACTGCCGTTAGCACAGTCAAGACCGATTCTGTATCCCTTGAATGAGTATAGGCCCAAGGATATAAGATAGCCGATATATCTGTTTCTGCCTGAAACGAAGTCAACGGTTTTGCCGATTTTATCCCTTCTTGCAAAGGGTAGAGTCATATTATCGCTGTCTAGATATTCTTCTATAAGGTCCGTGACTTCTTCGCTCATTTTTTCACCGAGGCTGTTGAAAATCTTGATACCGTTGTCATAATAAGGATTATGACTTGCAGATATCATAATACCACAGTCAAATTCGTCGGTACGGGTGATAAATGAAACACAGGGCGTCGTTGTCACGTGAAGAAGATAAGCATCGCACCCGGATGCCGTAAGACCGCCCACAAGAGAATATTCCAGCATATAGCCCGAGCGTCTTGTATCTTTGCCGATAAGCACTTTTGCAGGGAACATATCCCCTGCTTCGTCGTGTTTTTTCTTCAGATACCAACCTAAAAATCTGCCGATTTTATATGCGTGGTCAGCCGTGAGTCCTACATTACTCTCACCCCTGAAACCGTCTGTGCCGAAATATTTTGCCATAGTGCTAACCTCTCAACCTTTCGGAATTTTATTTACACATACGCTTGAACTTTTCACAATGCAGTTGCTTTCACGTACCCCTCGAACAGAAGTCAGCGGATAAACCGTAGTGTTTCTGCCGATTATAGTTCCCGGGTTGAGTACACTGCCGCAACCTATCTCGCTTTCGTCTCCTATAATCGCACCGAATTTTTTCAGCTCCGTGTGAATAACTTCACCTTCAAAGGTGAAGCAGACCTCACTTTTATCGCTCTTGACATTTGAAGTCACTGCACCTGCCCCTAGATGAGCTTTATACCCGAGGATGCTGTCGCCAATATAATTATAGTGGGGTACCTGCACCTTGTCAAAAAGGATTGAATTTTTGATTTCCGTTGAATTGCCCACAACACAGTCCTTGCCCACGAGGACACTTCCTCTTATAAAAGCGCAGTGTCTGACCTGAGTTCCTGCACCTATTATGCAAGGCGGACAAATCTGTGCACTACCTGCAACAGATGCGGTTTTATGAATCCATATCCCCCTTGCAGGACTGTTATATTCACACTTATTGAGACTTTCTCCGAGAATAATAATGAATTCTTTAAGCTCTCGAAGTGACTGCCAAGGGTATCTGAAAGACAGCAGATAGTTTTTGGCAAGGGTATAGTCCAAAGAGCAGTAATTATTTATATCAAACATAAATTCACCT
>JAZQZO010000219.1:0-3832 GCA_045634065.1 Acutalibacteraceae bacterium | reverse complement strand
TTCGGCTCACTGCATATGGATAAGTTTATTTCATCAAGTCACACCTGTGTATTCCAAAACATCATCAACGCCAAAACAGGCGAAGTGATCACCAGATAACTTGGAATGCGGAATTGCGGTTTAGTTTTATATAATTGCCACTCACCGGCCGCAGCTTGCGGTCACACTTACTGACGCTGACTGTAAGTGTCATCAGGAAACAGCAGGCGGCTCCACCAAAATCGCCGTAGCGATTTTGCGGCGGCGATGTTGCCGTGCCGGAAATATTTCGGCCGGGGAGCCGCCGACCAACTTACAGCATTCACAAAAGCTAAACAAAGGAGTGTTCTCTGTGAAAAAATTTATCAAAGCGACTATCCTTATAGTTTTCGCCCTAATAATTGTATTGAAGATATTCTCCTCGAATCTTATCATCTCCTGTGACTTCGACATACCGCATTCAACATATGAAGCCATTGAAAGACAGGCTGAGGGCGTGTATTCAAGTAAGCTCCCACTTGTATCTGTATATGTCAATATAACCGATTATTCCGACGAAAAAGCCTACTACACCATTCACTATTTTCCCTTCGGAACAGTTGATATGTCTTACAGTGAAAGGGACGGATATAACATCGAAAAGTTCCTGACCCGACTATCTTAACCGTCTTTATGGCGGTTATTTTTATCAATGTAAACTCTTGTTGCGCTATTGTAAAGCAGTTGCGGTGGAATTTGCATTCTCACAATGATACAATTAACCTGCCAAAGCAAAGGAGGTTTTAGTATGAAACTGTCAGAAAAAATTGTAAATTTAAGAAAAGCCCGTAATATGTCACAGGAAGAATTATCTGAACAGCTCGGTGTGTCACGTCAGGCGGTATCTCGTTGGGAGGTAGGCTCTGCCCTGCCCGATGCATCAAATATTCTTCAGCTCAGTAAGCTCTTCGGTGTATCGGCTGACTATCTTTTAAACGATGATTACAAGGGTGAATCACCTGCACCGATCAAAAGCAAATCAGTCAGCTCTATTGCAGGAACTATAATCAATAAAATTATCTCATTGGGTGTGGCAGGTTTGGGATTTCTCGGGAATTTTATTATTTATGTACTCTCACGTTTTATTGAAGTTTCCGTACCGCTCAAGTATTATAATTACGAAACAGAGTCATATTGGCACACTTGTAACGACAGTTACAGCTATAGATATTTTATCGAGGAATATCACCTCGAACTTCTGACCATAATGTTTTGGCTGATGCTGATAGTCGGTCTTTTCGTAGCGTTTGTACCGAAAGATAAGTTTATGAATTTCGTCAGCAAGGCTAAAGAATTTATCAAACAAAAGTTACCTAAAAAGAAAGTTAAATAAACACAAACAGCAGACTACCGTAAAAAGCAGTCTGCTGTATTTTTTCAATTGGCGCGGGAAGATTTTTTTACTTTGTCCCGGCTTCGTCGCGCAATTCGGAATTCCGCATTCCTAATTCCGAATTAAATCAGTCGTCTTCTCTGTTAGGGAAGAGTGTCGCCTTGATTGATGCAGGTGAAAGACTCTTCTTAAGATGACCCAGAGTTCTGTCAATTCTGACTTTGAGAGGAGGATCCCACTCACTTTCATCGGCCGGTGTAATGCCGATTTCCTTAAGATAAGGCACATCGTTTCTCATTCTGATTCTGAAGTCTGCATAGTTTGCATTTTCAGGATTTACCCAACCTCTTTCGGCAACGGCAATCATTCTCGGGAAGCACATATAACACATCTTTGAGAAATCTTCAATATATTCAGTCCAGATGGGAGTCTCTACACCGAGAACTCTGTTTTTTCCCATTGCTGTGAGCTTTTTGAGATAGGGATTATAGGTATAAGTCTTCTTGAGAGGTGTCATACCGTAGGGGTAGTCGAGATAGTAGTGGTAGAAATCCTCAATAATGATTCTGCCACCCTTATTAGCGTACTCTTCACTCTTGTGACCTCTGTCCATCCAATCACAGATAATGCAGTCACCGTCTAAGATACCTGAGTTAAGGCTTTCATTCCAGGCAAGTACTTCTTTACCCTTTGATTTAAGGTAAGCGATGATTCTGTTTGCAAAATAACCCTGAAGCTCTTCAACGCTATTCAGATGTTCATCTTTGATTCTCTGCTGACATTTCTCGCAGTTGCACCAACGAGCCTTGGGAGCTTCGTCGCCACCGATGTGTATGTACTTGCAAGGGAATAATTCTGCAACTTCGTCAAGAATACCGAAGCAAAAATCAAAGACCTCTTCCTTTCCTGCGCAAAGAATATTCTTGAAGATACCGCCTGCTGTTTCAAGGGGAATCTGTACACCTCTGCAGGAAAGTTCGGGGTACGATGAAATGATAGCTGTCACGTGACCGGGCATATCAATTTCAGGCACTACTTCAATGAATCTCTCCTCGCAGAATTTCACGATATCTCTGATTTCGTCTTTGGTATAATATCCGCCGTACTTTTCCATATTGGGTGAGCCGAAGCCGTGGCAATCGCGCCAGGAGCCCTTTTCGTTGAGAAGAGGATATTTTTCGCTTTCCATTCTCCAGCCCTGGTCGTCGCAGATGTGCCAATGGAAGATATTGAACTTATATCTTGCAGCAGCTTCAATATATTTTTTAATTTCATCCACAGTCTGCATATGACGTGATGAGTCAATCATAAAACCTCTGTACGCGAATTCGGGAGCATCCTTGATAACACAGTGAGGTACCTTGCCCATATTTTTAAGCTGATCAAGGGTTTTCATAGCATAAAACTTGCCTTTTTCACCTTTCGAGATAACCTCAATACCCTTAGCGTTAATTACAATACCGTACTCCTCATCACCGAAGCTATCATCGGCAGAGTACTTGACAGCCGACAAATCGAGATAGCTTTCGCCCCCTGTAAAGTCAACCTTGTTAATTGCGGGAATAACATTAAGAATCATATTTTCACCCTCTTGAATAAATTTAATTTTTCCATTCTGATTATACTTTATGATTTGAAATATTTCAATAGATGAAAGAATATTATTTACTATATTTTCTTTCGGAGTTTTGTTATGTATAGTATAATCAATCTTCTTTGCGGTATCGGTCTTTTTCTCATAGGTATGACTCTTATGAGCGACTACACCACCGAAACTTTCGGTGAAAAATTAAGGGATATTCTTTCAGCTTTGACAAAGAATAAAATCAGCGGTGTTCTTACAGGTCTTACGGTTACAGGTATCATTCAGAGCTCCTGTGCAACTACGGTGACTGCCGTGTCTTTTGTCAGTGCAGGTATTCTGTCGCTGTCAGGAGCTGTAGGCATTGTTATGGGAGCTAATATCGGCACAACTGTAACAAGTCTGATTATAGCTTTCAACTTCTCTGATATAGCTCCGATAGCCGTCTTTTTCGGCACGATTATGAAGATATTTTCAAAAAAACAGAACATACAATCTGCAGGTATGATTATCATCGGTTTTGGTCTGCTTTTCATTGGTCTAAACACTATGTCATCATCTTTTGAAGCTCTTAAAGATAACCCGGATTTTCTCTCTTTTATCTCAAAAACCGACGGCAAACTTCAAGGGGTGCTAACAGGCTTTATTATGACGGCAATTATGCAGAGCTCATCTGCTACGGTAGGTATTCTTCAGGCTCTTTCTATGCAAGGGTTGATACCTATGGAAACCGCCTTTCATATTATTCTGGGCCAGAATATCGGCGCAGTTGTTCCCGTTATAATTTCATCTGTCGGTGCGAGCAGAACTGCAAAGCAGGTAGGTATAATTCATTTGCTTTTCAATGTGACAGGCACGATTGTTTTTCTCATACTGACAGAAATTATATCATTTGAAGA